>NZ_JACEXH010000102.1:0-12308 GCF_014525465.1 Actinotalea sp. JY-7885
GGGCCGCGCGCTTCCTGGCCCTGCGGCCCGCCGGCGCCCCGGCCGCGAAGGCCTCGGCCAGGTGCACGGCGGTCTCGCGGCGGGTGGCGAGCGGCGGTGGCGGGACCCGCAGGTCCCGGGCCTCGTCCAGGACCTCCTCCCAGCCCCCGACGACGCGGTCGACGGGGACGCCCTCGGCGCGGCGCCGCCTGCGCCGTCGCCCCTTGGCCACGGCGATCACGACGAACGGGGCCAGGAGGAGCAGCAGCGGCCCCAGGACCGCGACGGCCAGCAGCGCGACGGCGCGCCAGGCCGCCGGCACCACCGGCGGGGTGGGCGGCGTGTCCGTCTGGGGCTGCTCGGTGTCGTCGTCGGGCGGCGTCACCGGGTCCTGCGGCGGCGGGGGCGGCTGCACGACCTGGGGCTGGGGCTCGGCCACCTCGTCGGGCGTGTCCTCGCGCGGCGTCTTCGACTCGTCCGGTGTCGGGTAGAACGGCACCCAGCCGTGGCCGGAGAACGAGATCTCGACCCAGGCGTGGATGTCGTCGCCGGTCAGGGTGATCTCCTCCGCGCCCTCCTGGTCCTCGTCCGGCAGGAAGCCGAGGACCACGCGTGCGGGCAGGCCCATCTCGCGAGCCATGAGCGCCATCGCGGACGCGTACTGCTCGCTGTCGCCGACGATGAGCTCGTCCGTGAGCAGGGTCGTGAGCCGGTTGGCGCCGTGCCCGGACAGCGACGGGTAGTCACCGGCCTCGGTGATGCCGTGGCTGAACCACCCCCGCTCGACGAGTCCCTGCTCGAGCGTGCGCGCGATGAGCACGGGCGAGGTCGCCGTCCCCGCGATGTCGCCCGCGAACAGCGGCACCGCCTCCGGGACCGCCTGCGGCTCGGGCAGGCGCACCGGGCTCACGGTCGCGGTGCCGATCTCGTCGTCGTCGGGCACCGGCGGCACGACGACCCGGGCGGTCCAGCGCGTGCCCTCGGGGACCCCGTCCGCCAGCACCGCCGTGCCCGTCGCGTCGTTGTAGCGCAGGTCACCGGACAGCTCGAGCGCGTCGGACCCGGCGAAGTCGAAGCGCTGCGAGTAGCCGACGGTGGGCAGCCAGACCGACGGCAGGCGGTGCACCTCGACCTCGACCTCGACCTCCTCGCCGCGCACCGAGGTCTGGATCGTCTCGCCCACGCGGCGGAACTGGCCCGAGCCCTCCGCCGTCTCGGAGCCGGCCACGTTCCAGACCACGCCGTCGAAGGCGTCCATGGTCGCGAGCCGCACGGGCGTGCCCTCGGGCAGGCCCCGCACCGTGAGCAGGTCCGTGTCCTGCCACTCCTTGATGTACTGCCGGAAGCCCGAGAGCGGGCTGGCGTGGTCCTTGGGGTCGAAGGGCGGCACGAGCTCGTCGCGCAGCACGAAGCGCGCGCGGTCGGTGCCCAGGACGGGCCCGGCGACCGCGCCGCTCGTGGCCACGACCGCGGCCATGACGAGCAGGGAGACGACCCGGCGCGGGGCGAGCGTCCCGCGGCGCCAGGCGACCCAGGGGCCGAGCAGCGCGACGAGGACCAGCCCGGCGGCGACCGGCTGCACCGTCACCTTGGTGCCGAGCAGGACCGACAGGGCCAGGACGACCAGCGGCACGACGGCGGCCCACGCGCCACGGCGCGGCGAGGCACGGCGGGCCAGGCTCACGCCGAGCGCCGTGGCACCGAAGCCCAGCAGGTAGGGCGCCACGAGGAGGTTGCCGCTGCCGCCCAGGGACGGGTCGAGCGTGAGGACCTGCTTCCACACCGTCACGGCGCCGCTGAGCAGGAGCACGAGCGACCTCGGGGACGGCACGACGCCGAGCCACGCGGTCGTGGGCGCCGCGAGCGCCGCGCCGGCGAGCAGGTACGCCACGATCATGGCGCCGGCCGTGAGCATGGTGCCCCAGCGGCGGCGCGCGGCGAGCAGCGCGATGCCGCCGCCGAGCAGGACCCCTCCGACGACCGGCGGCAGCGCGGCGCGCAGGCCGTAGACGGGCACGAGCGGCAGCAGCGCGAGCGCGGTCGCCGCCATGAGCACGAGCGCGTCGACCAGCCCGCGCCGGCCCGAGGACTGCTGCTCCGGGTTCATCCGGCCACCACCCGGCGGAGCACGCGCGGCAGGTCGGCCAGGGACCCGAGCTGCGCGAGCGACAGCACGCCGTGCGTCGCCACCTCCACCTCGCCGCCCGCGGTGCACGACAGCACGAGGGTGCGGATGCCGACGGGGACCTGCCGGGCCGCGGCCCGCAGGTCGCTGCGGCCGGGCACGGAACCCGTCACCAGGATCGCGACGGACGCGTCTGCCGCCTCCCGCGCCACCCACTGCGCGAGACGGTCGGTGGGGCGGCCGTCGGCGGCGGCCTCGAGGCCCGCGCAGTCGTCGAGGAGCCGCGGCGGGTTCTCCGTGCGCAGCCTGCCCCCGCCGGCCAGGACCGTGAGGTCCCGCTCGTCGCGCAGCGCCTGGACGCCGATGGACGCGGCGGCCGCGACGGCGAGCTCGAACTCGTCGGCGCTCGCGTAGTCGTCCGTCGACGTCGACAGCGCGATCGCCGTGTGCGTGCGCCGCGTGTCCTCGAACTGGCGCACCATGAGCTCGCCGATGCGGGCCGACGTCTTCCAGTGGATGTGGCGGCGGTCGTCGCCCGGCACGTAGTCCCGCAGCGCGTGGAACGACATGTCGGAGTCGGACACGACGCGCGTCGCCTGGCCCTCGAGGTCGCGCAGCACGCCCGACGCCGCGCCCGCGAGCGAGACGAGCTCCGGGTGGACGTACAGGTCGACGGGGTCCGTCCAGCGCACGCGGCGCCGCAGGAGCCCGAGGGGGTCGCCGCGCACCGAGCGCACCGGACCGACCACGACCACGGCGCGGCGGGTCGTCGGGATCGCGAACACGTCCTCGTGCTCCCCGCCCGGGCCGAGGGACGGCAGGTGGAAGTCCGCGGAGCCCTTGCCCACCGGCAGCTCGATCTGGGCGGGCAGCAGGCGGCGACGGGACGTGTTGCGCACCACGAGGCGTCCGACGGCGCGCTGCCCGACGGTCACGCGGTTGTCCGAGAGGTCCAGGTCCACCTCGTACGTCGAGCGACCGAGGGTGAGCAGCACCGAGACCGCGACCGCACCGCCGAGCGCCGTGGCCACCACCGTGAGCTCGACCCAGCCCAGCCACCAGCCCCCGGCCCCCAGCACGACGGCGCACGCGAGCGCCGCCCAGCCCAGGGGGGAGACGGGGTGCAGGACGCGGGCGACGGCGCGCCCGGCGGCTCGGAGCAGGTTCACGTCAGACCCGCGCCGCCGGCGGTGCCGTCTCGGCGAGGACGCGGGCGACGACCTGCGTCGCGGTCACGCCCGAGAACTCGGCCTCGGTGTCGAGGATGATGCGGTGCGCCAGGACCGGGTCGACCAGGAGCTTGATGTCGTCCGGGATGATGTACCCCCGCCCCTGCGAGGCGGCCCAGACCTTGCCGCAGCGCACGAGCGCCAGGGCGCCACGCATGCTCGCGCCGAGCGACGTCTGCGCGTCGTCACGCGTGGCCTGCACCAGGCGCGCCACGTAGTCGAGCACCGCGGCGTCCGCGTGCACCGTGGACGCGAGCTGCGCCATCTCGGCGACGGCGTTCGTCGTGATCTTCGCGGTCAGGTGGGCGGTGCGGTCCCGCTCGGCCGAGCCGGCGAGGATCTGCACGGTCGAGTCGTGGTCCGGGTAGCCGAGCGACGTCTTCATGAGGAACCGGTCGAGCTGGGCCTCCGGCAGGCGGTAGGTCCCCGCCTGCTCGATGGGGTTCTGCGTCGCGATCACCATGAACGGGCGGCCGACCGGGTGGGAGACCTTGTCGACCGTGACCTTGGACTCCTCCATGACCTCCAGGAGCGCGGACTGCGTCTTGGGCGAGGCGCGGTTGATCTCGTCCGCGAGGACGACGGAGGCGAACACCGGACCCTGGTGGAACTCGAAGCGGTGGGTGTTCTGGTCGTAGATCGTCACGCCCGTGACGTCGGAGGGCAGCAGGTCCGGCGTGAACTGGATCCGGCTGTGCGTGCCCTGGACCGTCGCCGCGATCGCCTTGGCGAGGGAGGTCTTGCCGGTGCCGGGGGCGTCCTCCAGCAGGAGGTGCCCCTCGGCGAGCATGCAGGTCAGCGCGAGCCGGACCACCTGGTCCTTGCCCAGGAGCGCCTGTCCCACGTTCGCGACGAGCGCGTCGAAGGTCTCGGCGAACCAGGCGCTCTGCTCAGGGCTCATCGTCACGTGCGTGTCTCCTCGGGTGGTGCGGGGGTGGTCAGGGCGAGCGGGCGGGCGTCAGCCGCCGCCCTGGTCGGGGGGCGGCGGCGGTGCCGGGTCGACGTCCTTCTCCATGAACAGCACGCCGGGGCTGGAGCCGCGGCCGTTGCTGGCGCGGACCTCCACCTCGATCCGGCCGCCGCGGTCGCGGATCTGCCCGGGCAGGTTCAGCGGACCGAAGGTGGTCCCCGCACCCGCGTCGGTCCACCCGCTCCAGCCGTCGCCCAGGCCGTCACCCCAGTTGATGCCGCTGCCGACGAGACGGTTCCAGCCGGCGCGGTAGCGGTACTGGTAGGTGACGGGGAGCCCGCCGGTGGCGCTGGGCGGCTGCCACGAGACGGTCAGGGTCGTCGGGTCGGCGGGAACGGAGATGGCTCCCCCGCGCGGCTCGGACGGTGCCGTGGTCGGCGTCACGGCCGGGAAGGCCACCCACTCGCCGACAGCGTCGCGGTTGTTCACCGCGCGGATCCGGTAGCTGCTGTACGTCTGACCGCCGGTGCGGTTCGTGACGGTGGCCGACCGCTCACCCGGGCCGAACGTGCCCACACCCTCGATCTCGTACCGCTTGATCTGGATGTTGGCGCCGCCGGTGTCGGCGGGCGGCTCCCAGGTGAGCACGATGGTCGCCGCACCCGGGGCCACCGGGTCGCCCTCGCCGCCGCCCTGGCGGGCACCGACGGACTGCGGCCCCGAGGGCTGGCTCCACACCTCACCCGTGGTCGAGGCGCACGGCGAGTCGCCCGCCTTGTTGCGGGCGACGACGCAGACGTTGTAGGGGCGTCCCCGCTCGGCGGTGAAGGTGTGGCTGCGCGCGCTCCCGGGCAGCTCGACGGTCGAGCCGTTGACGGTGACGAGGAACTGTCGCGCCGGGTCCCCGTTCTCGGGGCCGGGCGCCCAGGTGGCGGTGATCTCGCCGTTGCCGAAGAAGCCGATGGGCGAGTTCGTCGCGGCGACGTTCACCGGAGCGCCCGGCGGCCCGGCCGGGACCAGCGCGGCCGACGGCGCGCTCCAGTCGCCCGGCTCGGGCGCGAGGTTCACGGCGCGCACGCGCACGGAGTAGGCCGTGCCGTTGGCGAGCCCCGTGAACGTGTGCGCGGTCCCGGCGGTGGTGGCGCTCGCCGAGCCGCCCGGCGGGGCGGGGCTGATCTCCAGGTCGTAGCGGACGATCGGCGAGCCCGTGTTCGCCGGCGGCGTCCACTGCACGGAGATCGACCCGTTGCCCCACCCCGGGCCGACCGGCTGCGGGGCCGCCGGGGCCGACGGCTTCGCGTCCGGGCGTGCCGGCAGCGAGACCGCGCTCGCGTCCGACCAGTTCACGGCGTTCTTGGCCATCACCGTGAACGTGTACTCGACGTTGTTGGTGAGGTTGCCGACGGTGCACGTCGTGCTCGCGCACTCGGTGACGATGTTGCCCGGCTGCCCGGTGAGCCGGTAGCCCGTGATCGGCTCGCCGTTGTTGGCGGGCGCGTCCCACGCGAGCACGACGGTCCGGTCGCGGACCTCCACCACGCGGGGCGGTGCGGGCTGCGAGGGGCGGCCGCGCACGACGACGGTGATGCGGCCCTCGACCTCGCGGGCGGCGTCGCCCGTGGCGTCGCGCACGCGGTAGCGGGTCACCATCTGGCCGATGAACCCGGCGGCGGGACGCACGGTGACCTGGTTGCCCGCGACGCCGGCGGTACCCGCCCCGGGCGTCTCGACGATGGCGTCCACGACCGTCAGCGGCGTGTCCGGGAAGGGGTTGAAGGCGCCCTCGAGCACGTTGACCGTGGACGCACCGCCCTCGACGCCGTCCGGCACCAGGCGGTCGACGAGGCGAGCGAGCTGCCGGGTCGAGGCGGTGACGCGGAAGTCCACCTGCGCGGTGACGCTCTGCGCCGTGCCGTACCCGATGGCGAGCCCGAGGCCGCCGACGGTGCCCTTCGGTACCGCCTCCTCGGCGCTGAGCGTCAGCACCGAGTCGGTCAGGGTCGCCGTCACGCCGAGCGGCGGCTGCGAGGTGAGCGCGTAGGTGTAGCGCTCCTGCCCGGACGCGATCCCCGCGCTCGAGGTGAAGGCCCGCAGGTCCACCTGCGTCGTCTCGCCCTGGGCCACCTCGAGCACCGACGGCGCGAACGTCGGCGGGTAGTCCTCCGCGGCCAGCACCGTGATGGACAGCGTCATGACGCGGGTCCGGCCGTCGACGTCGGACGGCGTCCCGTCGGTCACCTCGAACGAGATGGAGGCCGGGCCGGCGTAGTCGCGCTGCGCCGTGTAGCGCAGCGTGCGGTCGTCGACGACGAGCGGCGTGCCGTCGGACTTGGTCGCCGTGACCGTGGTGGCGTCCGTCAGGCGCGGCTTGCGGCCGGGGGCCACCTGGATCTGCTCGTCCAGGTCGATCTCGAGCGGCTCTCCCGCCACGATCTCGAGCGTGGGCGCGCCGGGCCGCGGGATGGGCGGGAAGTCGCCGAGGGCCGGCACCGTGATGAACGCGAACGAGCGCACGCCGTCGGCCTCGGGCCGGGTGTTGGTCAGCACGTACGGGATCGTCTGCGCGGTCTCACCGAGGGTGACCACGACCGTGCGGCCCTCCGCGACCGCGACGTCGGCGGCCGAGGGGTGCACCGAGACCTCGAGGTCGCTCAGCGGGCCGGACGGGTTCTCCGCGGTCTCCAGGACGTCCACCGCGACGGTCGTCTTGTTGATCGTGTCCGTCGCCGGGACGACGACGTCGCGCGCGACCGGCGGGCGGATCTCGGCGTCCTCGCGGACGTCCACCGTCAGCACCGCGGTGCCCACGCCGCCGCGCTCGTTGCGCGCCGTGTACCCGATCTGCAGGACGCCGACCTCGCTGGTGCGCACCACGATCCGGCGGCCCTCGACCTCGGCGTCCACGCCCTCGGCCAGGATCAGCTCCTCGTCGAGCGTGAGCTCACCGCCGCCCGTGTCGACGTCGTTGGCCAGGACGCGGACCTCGACGCTCTGCCCCGGGCGCACCGTGACGTCGTCGTTGCGGCTCACGACCGTGGCCGACGTCGTGGGGCGCGGCGCGATGCCCACGCGCACGGTCCCGACGGCGCGCCGGCCGGCCCAGTCCTCGACCGCGTAGGTGAAGGTGTCGGTGCCGAACTCCCCCGGCAGCGCCTCGTACTCCATCCAGTCGGCGCCCGTGGCGACGATGCGGCCCTTGGTCGGTGCGCGGTCCTCGCCCAGCAGGTACACGCCGTCGCCGTCGGGGTCGATGCCGGTGAGCGGGACGTCGATGCGCACGACGTCCTCGGCGAAGACGCGCGCGGTGAGGTCACGGGGGCGCGGCGGCGCCTTGCTGCCCCGGTCGGACGCATGCACGTTCACCGTGACGGTGGCCGCCGTCCGGTTGCCGACCTCGTCGGCCACCTCGAACGTCGCGTGCACCTCCATCGGCTCGGCGGGCGCCTGGTAGCGCAGGGCGTCGCCCGAGACGAACATCAGGCCCTCGCCCTCGCCGAGCGGCTCGACGAGGGTCGGCAGGAGCGTGAGCTGGTCGCCGTCGGGGTCGTAGGCGTCCCGCAGCGCGTGGATCGTCACGACGCCGCCCGTCCGCACGGAGACCTCGACGTTGGGCACCACGGGCGGCTGCTGCGTCGCGGACGCGGGGATGGGCTGGACGAGGACCTCGCCGGTCGCCGTCGCGGCACCGTTGGAGATCGTGTACGTCGCGGTGACCGGCGCCTCGAGCACGCGGGTCGAGTCGATGCGCAGCAGCTCGTGGTCGATCACCGCGATGCGCAGGCCCGTGTCGCCCGGGACCTCCACGGACTGCACGACGAGGACCCCGCCCCCGGGGTCGACGTCGTTCGCGAGCGGGGCGATCGTCACGTCGCCACCCGGCGGGAGCAGCGCGCGGTCGAGCACCGCTACGGGCGGCGGGGTCTGGTCGGGACGCTGCTTGACGTCGATGCGGGCGACCCCCTCGACCTGCTGGGGCGACGCCGCGAGCACGAAGGTCACGTAGTAGACGCCCGGGGTCGGCGCCGAGAAGGTGAAGGTCCCGGCCTCGAGGTCGCTCGTGAGCGTGGTGCCCTGGACCTGCTCCACCCCGGCGAGCCGGACCGGCTCGCGCGAGCCGCTGCGGACGCTGTCGAGCGGCCGGACGACGACCGGCTGGTCCACGTAGGTCTCGGCGTGGACGGGGTCGATGGTCGGGGGCACGGAGCCCGCGGGGCGCACGTCGACGAACAGGGTGCCCTCGACGGTCTCGCTGCCGTCGGAGACCTGCACGACGACGGTCTGCCGCCCCAGGGAGCCGCCGTCGGCCGAGTACGTCACGACGCCGTCCTGGCGGGTGCGGACGGTGCCGGTGCCGTCCACCACCGCGCCGGCGAGCACGAGCGGGTCACCGTCCGGGTCCCGGAAGTCCGGCAGGACGTCGTAGGCGATGGAGCCGCCCGCCTCGACGGTCACGGAGCTGACCCGCAGCTGCACGGGCGCGCCGTTCTCGGAGGCGTCGCGCACCGTCAGGCGCACGGTCGCCGTCGACGGCGCGTTGGTGCCGCGCCCGTCGTCGATCGTGTAGGTGAACTCCACCGAGCCGGTGGCGTCGGGGCGCGTCGTCAGCTGGAAGGAGCGCCCGCCGTAGATCGGGACGACGACGCCGAACTCCTCGGGGATCGGCTCGAACTCGCTGACCGCCAGGATGCCGCAGTCCGAGGATGAGTCGTTGTCGATGACCGAGAGGATCATCGTGCGCCCCGCGCGGACGCCGTACTCGTCGTCCTCCGCCGACGGTGCGGACGACTGCGCCGAGCACTCCGCCTGCAGGTTCTGCGTGCTGTCGCGGCTCTCGGACTGCTCGTCGTCCTGGGTCGTCTCCTCCTGCGGCTCGATGTCCTGCCAGTTCGGCTCGCGCAGCTCCGGGTCCTCCATGGGCACCCAGAGGCGACCCTTGAGCGTGTCGTTGAGCACGACGACGTCGCGGTTGACGCGGAAGACGAGGCGGTCCGACGTCGTCATGCCCTCGAGGTCCCTGACCTCGGCCTCGCCGTCGCCGCAGCGCTGCACGTAGCTGCCGGTGGCGGTCGCCCACGCTCCCAGCGCGCACGCGCCGACGCGCACGGGCGCGGCCGCGCGGCCGCTGCCGCCCGTCTCGTGCTCGCGCACCCGGCCGCCGTCGAGCGCGACCTCGAGCAGCGACGTCCCCGTCGCCACCAGGACGACGTCGGAGCGCGGCCCCGGCTGCTGCAGCACGAGCTCGGAGCCGTACTCGGACAGGTCCGCCGAGCCCGTCGGCGTGTGGACGGTGAGGCCCGCGAGGGCCACGAGCTGGTCGCCGACCGCGGTGACCTGGCCGAAGCCGCCCGCCGGCTCGCCCGCGAGCGCGCCGTCCTCCTCGGTGGACCGCTCGTCGTCGGCCACCGTCATCCGGTGCAGCGTCCCGTCGGTCTCGGCGGCCAGCACGGAGCCGTCGCGCGCCACGACCGCGACGCCGCCGCCGCCGAGCTCGAGGTCCGGGTCCTCGGTCTCGATGCTGAGCGTGCCGAGCGTCGGGACGGTGCGGGCCCAGACGTCTCCATCGACGACCACGGCAGCGGTGCCGCCCGACATCGTCACGGGCGAGCCGAACGGGACCGAGATCTGCGCGACGAGCGCCACGCTCGCGGCGTCCACGACGGACACCTTGCCGTTCTCGGTGAGCAGGACGTCGCCCTCGTCCTGCAGGACGTCGAAGTCGAGCGCCTGCGTGACGAGCCCGGCGTTGAGCTCGTCGATCTGGGCGTTGTAGCGGCCGAGCTTGCGCTCGGAGGTGTTGGTCAGCCACACGGCGCCGTCGTTGAGGTCGACCTGCGAGACGGGCACGCCCGGGTAGACGAGCGCGAGCACGGCCAGGACCGCGGGCACGACCGAGGCACCGACGACGGTCGTCCACCGTCGCCGCCGCGTCGTCACCGTGCGCGTGGCGTTCCGCACCGTCCCGCTCATCCCACCCCCGTCGTCGTCGTGCGCCTAGGCCTGCACGCAGGCGGTGGCCGGACTGGTCGAGAAGCGACCGTCCGAGCGGACGATCGAGACCTCGACGCACAGCTGCTCGCCGGGGACCACGGGCGTCACCGTCACCGTCTCCTCGCCGACCAGCTCGAGCTGCGGCTCCGTGCCCGCGAGGCTCACCCCCCACAGGTAGCTGTCGCCCTCCTGCGGGTCCGGATTCTCCCAGGTGAAGACGGCCGCGCCGTCCTCGACCGCGCCCTCGAGCGCCTCCGGCGCCGGGACGGCGCGGATGGACGGCACCACGGCCGTCGGCGTCGGGGTCGGCTCGACGCCCGGGTCCGGGCGGAACGCGAACACCCCGCCGACCACGAGCGCCGCCACCACCACGACACCGCCCAGGCTCGCGCCGATGACGCGACCGGCGCCGCCGCCGCTGCCGGAAGGCTCGGGCTCGGGGTCCGCGGCCGTCTGGGCGGCCGCCCGCTGCCAGGCCTCGGGCACGCCCGTCGGCGCCTGCTCCGGCACGGTGGACGGGAACTGCTGCGCGGGCCCGGGGATGCCGGCGACCGGCGCGGCCGTGACCACGGCGGGCGCCGCGTCGGGGGACACGCTCTGCACGGGGCGCAGCCGGGTGGAGTCGCCCTGGTCCTCGCGCTCGTGGGTGTCCTCCGAGGGGAGCGACGCCTCCTCGGGCAGGTCCAGCGGCGTCAGCGGGAGCATGAGCTCCGCCTCGACCTGCTGCAGCGCCCGCGCGAACGCGAGCGCGCTGTGGTGCCGGCGCTCGGGCGAGCGGTCCATGGCGCGCGTCAGCACGGCGTGCAGGCTCTCCGGCACGTCGCCGCGGCCCGTCGGCTGCAGCGCGCCGCGCTCGATGCGGGAGATCAGGTCGGCCGCGGTGTTCGACCCGTCGACGACCTCGTACGGCGAGCGGCGCGCGAGCAGGGACCAGATCGTCGCCGACAGCGAGTACACGTCGGCACGCACGTCACCCGTGGGGTTCTCGGCCAGCAGCTCGGGGGGCGACCACGGGATCGACATGCCGACCGCGCTCCCCTGGCTCCAGCCGGTCGTGGCCGCGATGCCGAAGTCGGTCAGGGCCGGCCAGCCGAAGTCCGTGATGAGGACGTTGGCGGGCTTGATGTCGCGGTGCAGGATGCCGGCGCGGTGCGCCGTCTCGACCGCGGAGGCGAGCCGGACGCCGATGCGCAGGACCTCCGCGACGCCCATGCGCTCGTTGCGGTACCGCTGGCCCAGGCCGGGGCGCGAGCAGTACTCCATGACGAGGAAGGGCCGGCCGTCCGCAGCGACGTCGGCGTGGTAGATGGTGACGATCGACGGGTGGTGCGAGAGCGTCGCCATGAGGTCGGCCTCGGTGCGGAAGCGCTCGCGCACGTCGTCGCCGAGGTGGCTCGCGAGCAGCACCTTGACCGCGACCGAGCGGCGCGGCATGAGCTGGCGGTAGAGGAAGACGTCGGCGAAGCCGCCCATCCCCAGGAGCTGGACGGACTCGTAGCCCGGGATGGCGGGCGGGGACGACGGCTCGCGTCGAGCGGTCACGTGCCGCGCTCCACGATGAACGTCACGTCCTCCCCCAGGTCGACGACGACGCCCGTCTCCACCACCGTCGGCTCGCCCGGGTGCAGGCGCTGCGGGCCCTGGCCCTGACGCAGCAGCAGGACGCCGTTGGTCGAGCGCAGGTCCGTGACCAGGACGTCCTCGCCGTCCATCCGCACCTCGCAGTGCGTTCGGGAGATGTCCTGGTTCGGGCTGGGCACCGTGACCAGGCGCGGCAGCTCGCTGTTGGAGACCCGTGAGACCTGCGGCGCCCGGCCGAGCAGCACCGGGCGGTTGAGCGAGACCACGAGGCCCGAGGAGAGGTGGATCTTGGCCGGGGGCGGCGTCCGGGTGTCCGGCACGGCCAGCGCCGGCACGGCGTCGCCCGCCCAGTCCGGCAGCTGCCGGCGCAGGGCCACGACGTCGGAGCTGAGGACCGTCATGCCGTCGTGGTCCTCGGCCCCGGAGACCGGCGACGTCGCCACCGGCGGCGGGACGCGCGCCGCGGCAGGGGCCGGCACGGGCGCCGGCGCGGGTG
>NZ_JACEXH010000103.1:0-12228 GCF_014525465.1 Actinotalea sp. JY-7885
CGACGGGCGTGCTCGACCTCGCCTCGGGCGCGCCGGACCCTCGTCTGCTGCCCGACCACGGCGCGGCGCTGGCCCGCGTCGCGGCGGCGGCAGGCGCGCCCGCCGGCTACCGGGACGCCGCGATGCTGCCCGAGCTGCACGCGCTCGCGACCGGGCGGCTGCGTCGCGACGGCGTCCCGGTAGACGCGCTCGCGGTCACCTCGGGCGCTCTGGACGCGATCGAGCGGCTGCTGCAGGCGCACCTGCGCCCGGGTGACCGCGTGGCGGTCGAGGATCCGGGCTGGGCCAACCTGCTCGACCTCGTGGCGGCGCTCGGTCTCGAGCCCGTCCCGGTCCGCGTCGACGAGGACGGTCCGACGCCGGACGGGCTGCGGACGGCGCTCGCGCGCGGGGCCCGCGCCGTCGTCGTGACCGCGCGCGCCCACAACCCGACGGGCGCCGCCATCGGGTCCCGGCGCAGTGCGGCGCTGCGGGCGGAGCTGGCGCGCCGGCCGGACGTGCTGCTCATCGAGGACGACCACGCCGCCGAGCTGTCGCCCGTGCCCCTGCACGCGCTCGCGGGCGCGACGACGTCGTGGGCGTTCGTCCGGTCGGTCTCCAAGCCCTACGGGCCGGACCTGCGGCTCGCCGTCGTGGCGGGCGACGAGGCGACCGTGGCGCGCGTCGTCGGCCGCATGCGGCTGGGCTCGGGGTGGGTCTCGACCCTCCTGCAGCGCCTCGTCGTCGAGCTCTGGACGGATCCCGGCACGAGCGCCGCGGTGGCGCGGGCCAGGGACACGTACGCGGCCCGGCGCAGCGCGCTCGTCGCGGCGCTCGCGCGGCACGGCGTCCCGGCGTCGGGCCGGACCGGGGTGAACGTCTGGGTGCCGGTGCGCGACGAGACCCGGGCCGTGACCGCGCTGCGGGACCGCGGCGTCGCCGTCGCGCCCGGCGCACGCTTCCGCCTCGCGTCCCCACCGGGCGTGCGGATCACCGTCGGCCCGCTCGGCGAGGACGACGTCGAGCCGCTGGCCGCACTGGTCGCCGAGGCGCTCACCGCCCCCGGGCGCGGCACCCTGACCTGAGCGGCGGGACGCTCTGGGTGTCTTAGGCGGTCGAGGCGGTCAGGACCGCGCCCGCGGCGGCGAGCTCGGCGCGGGCGGCGGCGCCCTGCTCGGGCGTGACGGGGACCGTGAGGTCCGTGAGCACCCGCGTGCGCAGCCCCAGCCCGAGGGCGTCGAGCGCGGTGGCCCGGACGCAGTGCGACTCCGCGATGCCGACGACGTCGACGTCCGTGACGCCCGCGTCGCGCAGGATCGCCGCGAGCCCGCGGCCCTGCTCGTCCACCCCCTCGAACCCCGAGTAGGCCGCGGCGTAGGCGCCCTTCTTCACGCTCGCGTCCGGGCGCAGGTCGGCGAGCGCGGGGTGGAGCTCGGCCTCGGGCGTGCCGGCGACGCCGTGCGGCGGCCACGTGTCGACGTAGTCCGGCTCGGCCGGGGGGACCGCGAAGTGGTGCCCCGGGTCGACGTGCCAGTCCTGCGTCGTCACGACGAGGCCGTACTCGTCCCGGCGCTCGCGCGCGTGGCGGGCGATGGCCTCGGCGACCGCGTCACCCCCCGCGACGGCGAGGGCCCCGCCCTCGCAGAACGTCGGCTGCACGTCCACGACCAGCAGCGCCCGCCTACCCGACCCGCTCATCCCACCCATCCCGCCAACCTACCGACCCGCCCGCCCCGACCCGCCCGCCCTCGACCCGCCCGCCCCCGACCCCGCCCGTCCCCGCCCCGCCCCGCCCGCCCCGACCCCGCCCGCGCCGCCCTGCCGGGGAGTGACCTGTCGACACTGGGGGTCGGTGCGCCCCGCGGTGACGGTGTGACGCGTGGTGCAGGTGCGACCACCACCAGCCCCAGGCGCACCAGGAGCACCGGAAGGCGCACCGAAGCCGGCGGGCCGGGCGTCCGGGCGTCCCGGTGAGGCAAGGCCCGGGGCCCCGCCGGCCCTCGCGCTGGCCCTCGCGCTGGCTCTTCGCCCCGTCCCGGCCAACGCCCCCCGGCGCGCCCACCCGCTCCGCCGGGGCTCCGTGCGCCCGCTGGTGCCACTGCGGCTGGTGGGGCTGACGGGTTCATCGCCTGCCTCGTGGGCATCAGGAGCACCATCGGGCGCACCGAGGCGCGCGCGGGCATCCACAGGTCCGCCGCGGCGGCGTGTGTCCCCGGTACCGACGGTCCCCGAGCTCGCGGGCCGCCCCACGGACCACCCTCACGACATGGATCTCGTCGAGCGCCTGCAGCGCGACCACGGCTGTCTGAGGACGGGCCGCCTCGTCCGAGACCGCCAGGACGAACGCGAGCTCCGCCGTCTGGTCGAGACGGGTGTCGTCGTGCGCCACGGCCGCGGGCTGTACGCGTTGCGCGGCACACCGGCCGCGGTGGTCGCCGCACGTCGGACCGGCGGCGCGGTCACGTGCGTGTCGCTCCTCCACGGGCTCGGCCTCCCGGTGCTGCACGTGCCGGGCTCCCCGCACGTCAGCGTGCCCGGCGGGCGTGGGGCGCCCCGGGCGGGTGTCCTGGCGCGGTCGACGGTGCTGCACTGGGACGAGGAAGCCACGGGCGACACGGTCCTGGCCGACGTCCCGACCGCCCTGTGCCACGCGCTGCGGTGCGTCCAGCTCCGGGACGTGGTGGCGCTCGCCGACGCGGCCCTCCACCGTCGCCTCCTGCGCGACGTGGGCGAGCTCGCCGCGCGGCGTCCCCTCGGCGGCAGGGCGACGTTCGACCGTCTGCTCCGCCTGGCGGACGGGCGCAGCGAGTCGATGCCCGAGACCTTCCTGCGCCTTGCCCTGGTCGAGGTCGGGCTCCAGGTGGAGCCCCAGGTCGCCGTCGAGGGGGTCGGCCGCGTCGACCTGCTGGTCGAGGGCCTCCTGGTCGTGGAGGTCGACGGTTACGCCTACCACCACGACCGGCGGGCGTTCGCGGAGGACCGTCGCCGTGATCGCGTCGCGGAGCTCCGCGGCATCCCGGTGCTCCGATTCACCTTCGACGATGCCGTCCACGACACGGCGCGGGCGGTGCACGAGGTGCTCGCCGCCCTGGTCCGCCACCGGTCCGGGGCCTCAGCCGCGGCTCACTAGGATCGAGCCATGGCCCACATCCTCTCGGCGGTCGCCTGGCCCTACGCCAACGGCCCCCGCCACATCGGACACGTCGCCGGCTTCGGCGTCCCCTCCGACGTCTTCAGCCGGTACATGCGCATGGCGGGCCACGACGTGCTGATGGTGTCCGGGACGGACGAGCACGGGACGCCGATCCTCGTGCAGGCCGAGCAGGAGGGCGTGACCCCGCAGGAGCTCGCGGACCGCTACAACCGCGTCATCGTCGAGGACCTCACCAACCTGGGCCTGTCCTACGACCTCTTCACGCGCACGACGACGCGCAACCACTACGCCGTCGCGCAGGAGATGTTCCGCACCGTCCACGAGAACGGCTACATGGTCGAGAAGTCGACCATGGGCGCCATCTCGCCGTCGACCGGCCGGACGCTGCCCGACCGCTACATCGAGGGCACGTGCCCGATCTGCGGGTACGACGGCGCCCGCGGCGACCAGTGCGACAACTGCGGCAACCAGCTCGACGCGATCGACCTCAAGAACCCGCGCAGCCGGATCAACGGCGAGACGCCCGAGTTCGTCGAGTCGGTCCAGTTCTTCCTCGACCTGCCGGCGCTCGTCGACGCGCTCGAGGCGTGGCTGCGCTCGCGGGACGCGTGGCGCCCCAACGTCCTGAAGTTCTCGCTCAACCTGCTCGCGGACGTGCGCCCGCGCGCCATGACGCGCGACATCGACTGGGGCATCCCGGTGCCGCTCGAGGGGTGGAGCGACAACCCGAACAAGCGCCTGTACGTCTGGTTCGACGCCGTCATCGGCTACCTCTCGGCCTCGGTCGAGTGGGCGCGGCGCACGGGTGACGTCGACGCCTGGCGTGCCTGGTGGAACGACGAGCAGGCCCGTGGGTACTACTTCATGGGCAAGGACAACATCACCTTCCACTCGCAGATCTGGCCCGCCGAGCTGCTCGCCTACGACGGCCGCGGGGACAAGGGCGGGGAGCCGGGCCGCTTCGGCACCCTCAACCTCCCGACCGAGGTGGTCTCGAGCGAGTTCCTCACCATGGAGGGCCGGCAGTTCTCCTCCTCGCGCGGTGTGGTGATCTACGTGCGGGACATGCTCGCGCGCTACCAGCCGGACGCCCTGCGCTACTTCATCTCCGTGGCGGGGCCCGAGAACCAGGACACGGACTTCACGTGGGCCGAGTTCCAGCGCCGCACCAACGACGAGCTCGTCGCCGGCTGGGGCAACCTGGTCAACCGGACCGTGAACCTCATCCACAAGAACTTCGGCGAGATCCCCGCGCCGGGCACGCCCGAGCCGGTCGACACGGCGCTGCTCGACGCCACCCGCCAGGGCTTCACCACCGTCGGCGACCTCATCGCCGGCCACCGGCAGCGCGCCGCGATCGGCGAGGCGATGCGCCTGGTCACCGAGGCCAACCGCTACCTCTCCGAGACCGAGCCCTGGAAGCTCAAGGCGCCGGAGCAGCGCGACCGCCTCGCGACGGTGCTCCACACGGCCGCGCAGGCCGTCTCGGACTGCCGCACGCTCCTCTCGCCCTTCCTGCCGCACTCCGCGCAGGCCGTCCACGAGGCGCTCGGCGGCACCGGCACGGTCTCGCCGCTGCCGCGCATCGAGGAGGTCACCGACCTCGACGACCCGTGGCGCACCTACCCGGTGATCACCGGGGACTACCGCGTGGGGGAGACGCTGGCCGCGTGGGAGAGCGTCCCGCTCGTCGCCGGGACACCGGTCGGCCCGGCCAAGCCGGTGTTCCGCAAGCTGGACGACGCGATCGTCGAGGAGGAGCTCGACCGGCTCCGCGCGGACGGCTGACGTGGGCCGCTCGGGCCGGGAACGCGACCGGAGCTGGCCGCCCGACCCGGAGCCCCTGCCGCACCCGCTCGTCGACGACCACACGCACCTGGACCACCCCGCGCCCGGGGCGGGTGGGTTCGACGGCGGCCCGACGCCGCCCAGCCTCGCCGACCAGGTCGAGCGCGCGGCTCGGGCGGGTGTGACCCGCATGGTGCAGGTGGGCTGCGACCTGCCCGCCGCCCGGTGGACCGCCGACGTCGTCCGCGCGGCGCAGGGCGTGCCCGTGCACCCCGAGCTCCTGGGCGCCGTCGCGCTGCACCCCAACGAGGCGCCGCTGCACGCCGGCGTGCGCGAGGTCGGCCCCGACGGACTGCCGCCGGACCCGCAGGAGCACCACGCCGTCGACCTGGACGACGCCCTCGCCGAGATCGCCCACCTGGCACGCACCACCGACCGCATCCGCGCCATCGGGGAGACCGGGCTCGACTACTTCCGCACGGGCGAGCGCGGGCGCGAGGTCCAGCGGGAGTCGTTCCGCGCGCACGTCGCGCTCGCCAAGGAGCTCGGGCTCGCCCTGCAGATCCACGACCGCGACGCGCACGACGACGTCCTGCACCTGCTCGAGCGCGACGGTGCGCCCGAGCGGACGGTCTTCCACTGCTTCTCGGGAGACGCCGCCATGGCGCGCGTGTGCGCCGAGCGCGGCTGGTACCTGTCGTTCGCCGGCACGACGACGTTCTCGGGCTCGCACGCCCTGCGCGAGGCGCTGCGGACGGTGCCGCTCGGGCAGCTGCTGCTCGAGACCGACGCGCCCTACCTCACGCCGCACCCCTACCGTGGCCGACCCAACGCGCCGTACGCGGTGGCGTACACCGCCAGGGCCGTGGCCCGGACGCTCGACGTGGACCTCGCGCACCTGTGCCGCACCGTGTGGGCGACGGCGGAGCAGGTCTACGGTCCCTGGTGAGGTCGCGCCCGACGTGCGCCGTCGCCCCGGGACCGGGCGGGCGCGGTGAGGCACCCGACCGGGGCTATCCTCGTGTGGTCCCGTCGGTTACCGTCGAGGACGGCGTCGACCCCGGCCCACGCCCCGTGTCCTTCCCCCGGACGATCGGATGCCCGTGCCACACGCCTCGACCGCAGCCCCTGCGCGGGGCCGCTGGGCCGGTCGTGCCCGCGTCGCGGCGCAGGCGGCGGTCCTGTCGATGGTGGTCGGCGGGACGAGCGCGTTCGCCGTCCTGCACAAGACGGTGACGCTCGACGTCGACGGCGAGGTCCGCACGGTCGCGGGCTTCGGCCGCACGGTTGAGGACATCCTGGCCGGCCAGGCGATCGAGGTGCGCGAGGGCGACGTCGTCGCGCCGGTGCCGGGCAGCCTCGTCCACGACGACACCGAGATCGTCGTGCGCCACGCGCGCGAGGTCGTCGTGGAGATCGACGGCGAGCGCCGGACCCTCGTCACGACCGCCGCCACCGTGGGGGAGGTCCTCGCCGAGCTGGGCCTGCGCGAGGGCGCGCGGGCGTCGTCGTCGCGCTCGGCGCCGCTCGGTCGCGACGTCCTGCGGCTCTCGACCGCCAAGGCCCTCAGCCTCACCGTTGACGGCGCGACCCGGACGGTCGGCACGACGGCGAGCACCGTGCGCGACGTCCTGGCCGAGGCGGGCGTGGTCCTCGGGGAGCACGACCAGGTCTCGGTCCCGCTCGACACCGCGGCCACCGACGGGCTCGCCGTCACGGTCACGCGGGTGCAGTCCGTGACCCGTACGGAGACGACCGCGCAGCCCTTCGAGGTGGTGCGTCAGGAGGACCCCACCCTTCCCCGGGGTCAGGAGGTCGTCGCGTCGCGCGGCGTCGACGGCAGCCAGGTCGCGACCTTCGTCGCCTACGAGGCCGACGGCGTCGAGATCGGCCGGACCCTGCTCGCCGCCGCGGTCACCGCACCGCCGGTCGCGCAGGTCGTCCGCGTCGGCACCAAGGAGCCGATCGCGACGCCGGCGGTCGCCCCGGTGGAGCCCGGCACGTCGCGCGCGATCGGCCTGGAGCTCACGCTGGCGCGCGGCTGGGGCGAGGACCAGTTCGCCTGTCTCGACGCGCTGTGGAGCAAGGAGAGCGGGTGGCGCGTCGACGCGCACAACCCCTCGAGCGGTGCCCACGGGATCCCCCAGGCGCTGCCGGGCAGCAAGATGGCCAGTGTCGGCGCCGACTGGCAGTCGAACCCGGTGACGCAGATCACCTGGGGCCTGGGCTACATCGAAGGCCGCTACGGGAACCCGTGCGGTGCGTGGGCTCACTCCAAGGCGAAGAACTGGTACTGAGCCCCCGCGCGAGCGCCGGAGCCCGCGGCGGTGTGACAGGCGCCCTCTTGGCCTCAGGTCACGAATGAGTTACGGTCGCATGTCGCTCCGCTGGCCGGGGCGTCGAGCGTCTAGGGCCGAACGGAGCCGCTGACGCCGGCGCCGGGTCGGTCTGGGCGGCCGGCGGGCCCTCACCCGCCGCGACGGCCGGATCAGGAAGACCGGGCCGGCGGGCAGCACGTCCACGCGACGTCGGGCCCGTCCGGTGCAGCACGAGCCCTGCTCGTGCTGCGTCCCGCTCCTGTGCCCGGGCAGCACGACGTCTGGAACCCTGTGACCCGTCTCGACCTCCGCCGCCGCCTCGCCCGGGCCGAGCGCGCCCCGCAGCCCCTGCCGACCGACGCCGCTGCTGACGACACGCAGCAGCTGTCGCCCTCCGAGCCCCCGCGGCGGAACCGTCGCCGGGTCCTCGCCGTCGCCACCGTGGCCTCGGCCCTCGTCCTGGGGGGTGGAGCGGTCGCCGTCGCCGACGCGCACAAGAGCGTCACGCTCGACGTGAACGGAGAGCTGGTCGAGGTCGCCACGTTCTCCGGCACCGTGGCCGCGGTGCTCGAGGCCGAGGGGATCACCGTCGGCGAGCGCGACCTCGTCGCGCCCGCCGTCGACACCGAGCCCCGCGACGGCGGTGAGATCGTCGTGCGCCACGCCCGTCAGGTCACGGTGCTGACCGACGGCGTCGAGGAGACGGTGTGGACCACGGCGCTGCAGGCCGACGAGGCCCTCGCGTCGCTCGAGGCGCGCGGTCAGGACGTCCGCCTGGTCGCGTCGCGGTCGGCGGCCGCGGGCCGCGCCCAGCTCCCCGTGCGGATCGACGGCCCGGCCGCGGTGGTCGTGGACGGCCGGACCGAGCAGGTGGCGCAGGCGAGCGACCTCGAGTCGCTGCTGACCGAGCTCGACGTCACGGTCGGCGAGCTGGACCGGGTCCACGTCACGAGCCCCGCGGAGGGGCCGCTGACCGTCACGGTCCAGCGCGTCGTCGCCGAGGAGCAGGTCACCCTCACGGAGGTGCCCTTCGAGAGCGTCGTCGAGCAGTCGGCGGACCTCTTCGTGGGCCAGACCCGTACCGCCCAGGCGGGTGCGCCCGGCGAGCGGACGACGGTGCACCGCGTGGTCCTCGTGGACGGCGTCGAGGAGTCGCGGATGCTGCTGAGCGACGCCGTCACGCGGCTCCCGGTGACCGAGGTCGTCCGGCAGGGCACCAAGGAGCGCCCGGTGGTCGCCCCGCGGGCCGCGGCCGCACCGGCCGGCGGCGGTGGCGCCGCGCCCGCCGGTGACGTCTGGGCCGCGCTGGCCCAGTGCGAGTCCGGCGGCAACCCGACGATCGTCTCGCGGAACGGGCTCTACCACGGCCTGTACCAGTTCTCGGTCGGGACGTGGCAGTCGGTCGGCGGCTCCGGGCTGCCCTCGCAGGCCTCGGCGCAGGAGCAGACCGAGCGCGCGATGGCCCTGCAGGCCCGGTCGGGCTGGGGCCAGTGGCCCGCCTGCTCGTCCAAGCTCGGCCTGCGCTGACCCTAGGCTCGTCCGTATGACCGCTGACGCCCTGCTGGGCCCCGCACAGATCCGGGACCTGGCAGGGCGTCTCGGCATCCGCCCGACGAAGTCCTGGGGCCAGAACTTCGTCGTCGACGCCGGGACCGTCCGCAAGATCGTCCGCACGGCCCGCGTGCAGCCCGGCGAGCGTGTCGTGGAGATCGGTCCGGGCCTGGGGTCGCTGACCCTGGGGCTGCTCGACGCGGGCGCCGAGGTGGTGGCCGTCGAGATCGACCCGGTGCTGGCCGCCCAGCTCCCGCTGACCGTCGCCGAGCGGGCGCCGGACGCCGCCGACCGCCTCACGGTGGTCGCGGCCGACGCGCTCACGCTCACGGAGCTGCCCGGGCCCCCGCCGACCGCCCTGGTCGCGAACCTGCCGTACAACGTCGCCGTGCCCGTCCTGCTGTCCTTTCTGGCGCGCTTCGACTCGCTCGAGCGCGTGCTCGTGATGGTGCAGACCGAGGTGGCCGACCGGCTGGCGGCACCGCCCGGGTCGCGGACCTATGGCATCCCCTCCGCCAAGGCCGCCTGGTACGCCTCCGCGCGGCCCGCCGGGTCGATCGGGCGCGCCGTCTTCTGGCCCGTGCCGCGGGTCGACTCGTCCCTCGTCGCGCTCGAGCGTCGCGACCCGCCCCCGACGACGGCGACGCGCGAGCAGGTCTTCGCGGTGATCGACACGGCGTTCGCGCAGCGTCGCAAGATGCTGCGGTCCGCCCTGGCCGGCCTCGCGGGCTCCTCGGCGGCGGCCGAGGCCGCCCTGGTGGCCGCGGGCGTCGACCCCACGGCGCGCGGGGAACGGCTCGACGTCGTCGCCTTCGCGCGCATCGCCGAGCAGCTGTCTGCGAGAGTGGGCACGTGAGTGAGCTCCAGGGTGCGCAGGTCGTCGTGCGCGCGCCGGGCAAGATCAACCTCGCGCTGACGGTGGGACGCCGCCGCGCCGACGGCTACCACCCGCTCGCGACGGTCTTCCAGGCACTGTCGCTCTTCGAGGAGGTCGGCGTCAGGGACGCCGACGCGCTGAGCATCACCGTCAGCGGCCTGCACGCCGACCGGGTGCCCACGGATGAGAGCAACCTCGCCTGGCGTGCGGCGCTCGCGCTGGCCGCCGCGACCGGCGCGGAGCCCGGCGCGCACCTGCACATCCACAAGGGTGTTCCCGTCGCCGGCGGCATGGCCGGGGGCTCGGCGGACGCCGCCGCGACCCTCCTCGCCCTCGACCAGCTCTGGGGTACCGGGCTCTCGCGCGAGCAGCTGGCCGAGATCGCGGCCACGCTGGGGTCGGACGTGCCCTTCGCCCTGCTCGGCCAGACCGCCGTCGGCCTGGGGCGGGGCGACCTGCTCACGCCCGCGATGAGCCGGGGCGAGTACCACTGGGCGCTCGCGCTGCGGGACACGGGCCTGTCGACCCCTCGGGTGTACGGGATGTTCGACGAGATCGTCGGTGGGCAGCCGGGGGAGCCGGAGGCCGACCGCGCCCTCATGCAGGCACTGCGCACCGGTGACGCGAACGCCGTGGGCGCGGCGCTCGTCAACGACCTCCAGGACGCCGCGCTCGAGCTGGCCCCCGAGCTGGCCGAGACGCTCGCCGTCGCGCAGGACGCCGGTGCGCTCGGCGTCCTGGTCAGCGGGTCCGGCCCCACCGTCGCCGCGCTCACGCGCGACGAGCGCCAGGCGCAGGCGGTGGCGGCGGCGATGACCGCGGCGGGGGTCGCCGACCAGGTCCTCACGGCCGTCGGGCCCGTCGCCGGCGCGCGCGTGGTGCGCGGGCACGGGGCGGCCGGCCGCGCCGGACGGACGAGCGGGGACTGATGGCGCACCTGCTCGGTGCGGACGGCCTGACGTACACGGTCGGCACCCGCACGCTCCTCGACGGCGTGAGCCTCGGGCTCGACGCCGGCGCCCGCACCGGCGTCGTCGGTCCCAACGGCTCCGGCAAGTCCACGCTGCTGCGGCTCCTCGCCCGCACGCTCGAGCCCGACGCGGGCCGGGTCACCCACGCGGGCGGCATCCGGGTGGGCATGCTGGACCAGCGCGACGAGCTGCCCGCCGGTGCGCGCGTGCGCGACCTCGTGCACGGGTCCGACGCGGAGCACACCTGGGCGGGTGACGCCGCGGTGCGCGCGGTCCACGCCGGCCTGCTCGCCGACCTCGACCTCGACGCCGACGTCGCGCACCTGTCGGGCGGCCAGCGGCGCCGCGTGGCCCTCGCGGCGCTGCTCGTCGCGGACCTCGACGTCCTCCTGCTCGACGAGCCCACGAACCACCTCGACGTCGAGGGCGTCGCCTGGCTGGCCGAGCACCTGACGGCACGCTTCGGCGGCCGCGGCGCGCGCGGTGCCCTGCTCGTGGTGACCCACGACCGCTGGTTCCTCGACGCCGTGTGCACGCGCATGTGGGAGGTCACGGGCGCCGTCGACGGCGGGCCGGGCGGCCAGGTCCTCGGGTACGACGGCGGCTACGCGGCGTACGTCCTGGCCCGCGCGGAGCGCGAGCGCCAGGCCGGCGTGACGGCGTCGCGGCGCGACAACCTGCTGCGCAAGGAGCTCGCGTGGCTGCGCCGGGGCGCGCCCGCGCGCACGAGCAAGCCGAAGTTCCGCCTCGACGCGGCCTCCGCGCTCATCGCCGACGAGCCGCCGCCGCGTGACCCGCTCGAGCTCACCCGGCTCGCGACCGCGCGCCAGGGCAAGGACGTCGTCGACCTCGAGGACGTCACCGTCCGGTTCGACGGGCCCGCGGGGCCGCGCACGCTGCTCGACGACGTGACGTGGCGCCTGGGCCCGGGCGACCGCTACGGCGTCGTCGGGGTCAACGGCGCCGGCAAGACGACGCTCCTGCGCCTCATCCAGGGGACGCTCCGCCCCGACCAGGGGCGGGTCAAGCGGGGCAAGACCGTCGCGGTGGCCGCCCTGACGCAGGACGTCGCCGAGCTCGACGAGCTGGCGCACCTGCGCGTGGTGGAGGTCGTCGAGCGGGAGCGGCGGGTCGTCGCCGTGGGCGGCAAGGAGCTCACCGCCTCGCAGCTCGTCGAGCGGCTGGGCTTCACCCGCGAGCGGGCGCAGACCGTGGTCGGTGACCTGTCGGGGGGCGAGCGCCGCCGCCTGCAGCTGCTGCGCCTCCTGGTGGGCGAGCCGAACCTGCTGCTGCTCGACGAGCCGACGAACGACCTGGATACCGACACGCTCGCCGCGATGGAGGACCTCCTCGACGGCTGGCCCGGGACGCTCGTGGTCGTCTCGCACGACCGCTACCTGCTCGAGCGCGTGTGCGACCGGCAGATCGCGCTCCTGGGGGACGGTCAGGTGCGCGACCTGCCCGGTGGGGTGGAGCAGTACCTGGAGCTGCGGCGAGCCGCCCGCGCGACGGCGCCGACGTCGCCCGACGCCGCGGAGCCGGCCGGGACGCCCGCCCCGCCGCCGGCGGGGCCGAGCGCGGCCGAGGTCC
>NZ_JACEXH010000104.1:0-12098 GCF_014525465.1 Actinotalea sp. JY-7885
GGACGCCGCCGCACCGGAGCGCGACGCCGCCTCCGCCTCGAGTGCGCGGCGGGCGAGGCGCGGCTCGCGACCGCCGGGGCTGCCGGGCCGCAGCTCGTCCGACGCCGTCGCGCCGACGAGGGCGCGTCGCTGCGACGCGTACTCGGGGGAGAGGAGCTCCTCGAGCGGGACGTCGGCGTGATCGGGGTCGCCGTACCAGGCGTCGCGGTCGGCGAACGCGAGCTTGGCGCCCTCGACGACCGCGTGGACCAGCTCGGCCGAGCCGGGTCGGGTGTCGGCCAGGTCCATGCCGTCCAGGAGGGTGAGCTGCTGGAGCAGCGCCGGTCCCTGGCCCCAGGGTCCCGTCTTGGCGATGGTCCGGCCCGCGAACTCGACCGTCGCCGGCGCCTCCTCCCGGACGCGCCAGGAGGCGAGGTCGTCCGCGGTCAGCAGGCCGCGGTGCGCCGCGCCCGTCGAGTCCAGGACGGGGCTCGCGGCGAAGCGCCCGATCTCCTCGGCGACGAAGCCCTCGTAGAAGGCGGCGCGCGCCGCCTCGATCCCGGCCTCGCGGTCGGCGTGGCGGTCCGCGACGGCCGCGAGCCGCTCGAGCGTCTCGGCCAGCGCGACGTTGCGCAGCAGCGTGCCGGGCGCGGGCACCTCGCCGCCCGGCAGGTACACCGCCGCCGACGTCGGCCAGTGCGCGGCGAACAGGTCGCGGACGGCGCCGATCGTCGCCGACGCCTGCCGCAGCAGCGGGTGGCCGTGGCGCGCGTAGCCGATCGCGTAGGCCATGACGTCGCTCGCGCGCCACGTCCCGTACCGCGCGAGGAGGTCCATCCAGGTCCCGAACGCGCCCGGCACCACCGCCGCGAGGAGACCCGTGCCGGGGACGTGGTCGAGGCCCAGCGCGGTGAACGCGTCGGGGGTGGCCGCGGCGGGGGACGTGCCCTGCCCGCTGAGGACGAAGGGCGAGCCGCCGGCCGCGCACCCGATGACCGGGACGTCACCCCCGAGGCCGTTGAGGTGCGGCTCCACGACGTGCAGGACGAGTCCGGTCGCGACCGCGGCGTCGAAGGCGTTGCCGCCCCGCTCGAGGACCGCCGCGCCGCTGGCGGTGGCGAGCCAGTGGGTCGAGGCCACCATCGCGTGGGTGCCCGTCAGCTCGGGGCGGGTCGTGAAGTCGGGCGCGATCACGTCCGAGATCGTCGCACGCGGCGGGCGGGCGCTCATGCGCTGCGGTGTGACGCCGGTCGCACGGGGGCCTCGCCGACGCCGTCCCGCGCCCCCGGGTTTGGAGGCGCGGGTCCGCTCGGGTAATGTTCCCCGGCGGTACGAGGTCCACCGATCCACCTCCTCACGGCGGCGGCGAAGCGGGCCGGATACCCCCATGGGGTATGGTGTAATTGGCAGCACGAGTGATTCTGGTTCACTTAGTCTAGGTTCGAGTCCTGGTACCCCAGCCCGATCGAAGGCCGGCAGCGCACGCTGTCCGGGACCGAGATCGGGATGCTGTAAGGTATCGACGGCCTCGCACCCGACGGGTGTGCAGGACGACTAGGCCCCCATCGTCTAGTGGCCTAGGACGCCGCCCTCTCACGGCGGTAACAGGGGTTCGAATCCCCTTGGGGGTACAGAGGAAGGCCCGGTCACCACGGTGACCGGGCCTTCTGCTTTGTCCGGCCGGCCCACCCGCAGTCCGTCGGGCTGCGGGTGGGCCGGCCGGTGGGCTACTCGCCCGTGCGGCGCAGGACCTCGGTGAGGCGGTTGGCCGCCGCGGAGACGGCGCCCGCGTGCAGGCGGCCGGGCTGGCGGCTCAGCCGCTCGACCGGACCGGAGATGGAGACGGCGGCGACCACGCGCCCGGACGGGCCGCGGACCGGCGCCGACACCGACGCGACGCCGGCCTCGCGCTCGGAGACCGACTGCGCCCAGCCCCGGCGTCGGACGCCCGAGAGGATGGTCGCGGTGAACTTGGCGCCCTGGAGGCCGCGGTGCAGGCGGTCCGGCTCCTCCCATGCGAGGAGGATCTGCGCGGCGGAGCCCGCCTGCATCGTCAGCGTCGCGCCGACGGGGATCGAGTCCCGCAGGCCGATCGGCCGCTCGGCGGCCGCGACGCAGATGCGCTGGTCGCCCTGGCGGCGGTACAGCTGGGCGCTCTCGCCGCAGTGGTCACGCAGCGCGGCCAGCACGGGGTTCGCCGCCGCGAGCAGCCGGTCCTCGCCCGCCGCGGTGCTCAGCTCCGACAGCCGCGGACCCAGGACGAACCGGCCCTGCATGTCGCGGGCGACCAGGCGGTGGTGCTCGAGCGCGACCGCCAGCCGGTGGGCGGTCGGTCGGGCAAGATGGGTCGCAGCGACCAGCTGCGCAAGTGTGGCCGGTCCCGCCTCGAGAGCGCTGAGGACCGAGGCGGCCTTGTCCAGCACGCCGACTCCGCTAGAGTTGTCCATAGGCCGATATTGGCGTCTCGATGACTGAGACGCAAGTGGGAGGGCCGAACTGGGGTCCCGGACCCGTCTTCCGGGGGAGTCGCGCGAGAGGAACGCACATGGCCGGCACGCTGGCGGAGAAGGTCTGGGACGCGCACATCGTGCGCCGCGGAACCGACGGGGCCCCCGACCTCCTCTACATCGACCTGCACCTGGTGCACGAGGTGACCAGTCCGCAGGCGTTCGAGGGTCTGCGCCTCGCGGGGCGCCCGGTGCGTCGCCCGGACCTCACGATCGCGACCGAGGACCACAACACCCCCACGCTCGACATCGACCGGCCGATCGCCGACCTCACGAGCCGCACGCAGATCCAGACGCTGCGCAACAACGCCGCCGAGTTCGGCGTCCGGCTGCACTCGCTCGGCGACGCGGACCAGGGGATCGTCCACCAGGTCGGCCCGCAGCTCGGCCTGACGATGCCGGGCCTGACCGTCGTGTGCGGCGACTCGCACACCTCGACGCACGGCGCGTTCGGCGCGCTGGCGTTCGGCATCGGCACGAGCGAGGTCGAGCACGTCCTGGCGACGCAGACCCTGCCGCTGGCGCCGTTCAAGACGATGGCGATCACCGTCGACGGCACGCTGCCGCCGGGGACGACGTCGAAGGACATCATCCTCGCGATCATCGCCAAGATCGGGACCGGTGGCGGCCAGGGCTACGTGCTCGAGTACCGCGGCGAGGCCATCCGTGCGCTGTCCATGGAGGCGCGCATGACGATCTGCAACATGTCGATCGAGGCCGGCGCGCGCGCCGGCATGATCGCGCCGGACGAGACCACGTTCGAGTACCTCAAGGGTCGCCCGCACGCCCCGCAGGGCGCGGACTGGGACGCCGCGGTCGAGTACTGGCGCACGCTGCGCACGGACGACGACGCCGTCTTCGACGCCGAGGTCGTGCTCGAGGCGTCCGACCTGGAGCCGTTCGTCACCTGGGGCACGAACCCCGGCCAGGGCCTGCCGCTGTCGGCCCGGGTCCCCGTCCCCGCCGAGATCGCCGACGAGAACGAGCGCGTCGCGGCCGAGCGCGCGCTCGAGTACATGGGCCTGGAGCCGGGGACGCCGCTGCGCGACATCCCGGTCGACACGGTCTTCATCGGCTCGTGCACGAACGGGCGGATCGAGGACCTGCGCTCGGTCGCCAAGGTGATCCGCGGCCGGAAGAAGGCCGACTCCGTGCGGGTCCTCGTGGTGCCGTCGTCGGCCCGCGTGCGCCTCCAGGCCGAGGCCGAGGGGCTCGACCAGATCTTCCTGGACTTCGGTGCGGAGTGGCGCAACGCCGGCTGCTCGATGTGCCTGGGCATGAACCCGGACCAGCTCGCGGCGGGGGAGCGGAGCGCCTCGACGTCGAACCGCAACTTCGAGGGCCGTCAGGGCAAGGGCGGGCGCACCCACCTCGTCTCGCCGCTCGTCGCCGCGGCGACCGCCATCCGCGGCACGCTCTCGTCGATCGCCGACCTGGGCGACGACGTCGTCGCGCCCGACGGCAGCCCCCTCACCGACACGCGCAGCGACCTGCAGCCGGCCTGACGGCCGTCCGGAACGGAGACAGACCCATGGAGAAGTTCAGCCAGCACACCGGGGTCGGCGTGCCGCTGCGGCGCAGCAACGTCGACACCGACCAGATCATCCCGGCCGTCTACCTCAAGCGCGTGACCCGCACGGGCTTCGAGGACGCGCTCTTCGCCGCCTGGCGCGGCGACCCCGGGTTCGTGCTCAACCAGGAGGCGTACAAGGCCGGTTCCGTCCTCGTGGCCGGCCCGGACTTCGGCACCGGCTCCTCGCGTGAGCACGCCGTGTGGGCGCTCAAGGACTACGGCTTCAAGGCCGTCCTCTCGACCCGGTTCGCGGACATCTTCCGCGGCAACTCCGGCAAGCAGGGGCTCCTGGCCGCCCAGCTCGCGCAGGAGGACATCGAGCTCATCTGGAAGGTGCTCGAGACGCAGCCGGGCACGGAGGTCACGGTGGACCTCGCGGCCAAGCTGGTCCACTGCGCCGACGTGACGGTCCCGTTCCAGGTCGACGACTACACGCGCTGGCGCCTCATGGAGGGCCTCGACGACATCGGCCTGACGCTCCAGCACGAGCCGGACATCACCGCGTTCGAGGAGCGCCGCGAGGCGTGGCGGCCGCTGACCCTGCCGGCGAAGCACCTGCCGCCCGTCGAGATCGTCGCCGCGCGGCCCGTCGCGCTGCACCGGGACGACGCCCTGTCCTGAGGCGCCCTGTCCTGACGCGCCTGTTCCGACGCGCCCTGTCCTGACCGGCCCGCCGCCGGGGCCCGCTCAACGCGGCGGGCCCTGGCGGATCGCCGCGAGGAGAGCCTGCGGCGTGGCGGTCGTCGGGTCCCACCGGGACTCGACCCACCACGTCGCCCCCGCGTCCTCGAGCCGTCGCACGTGGTCCCGGGCGGCGCGCGGGTCCGTCGGCAGGACCCCCTGGGTGACGACGTCGAACTCGGGCGGCACCGGGTGCCCGTCGGCCGCCAGCGCGGCGCGGCGCTCGTGCAGCCACCGGGTCGCGGCGGCGACGTCGTCCACCGTGAGCTCCTCCTCGCTGCCGGTGCGCTGGAGCACGGCCCCGTCCCACCGGGCGGCACGCGCCATCGACCGGGGCGACGGCCACCCCGCGACGGGCCACACCGGGATGCGCGGACGCTGCACCGGTGGCGGGGCGATGTGCAGGCCGTCGACGCGGTAGTGCGCGCCGTCGAACGAGAACGGCTCTCCCGTGGCGGCCAGGTCGAGGATGGCCAGCGCCTCGTCGAGCCGCTCGGCGCGCTCGCGCGCGGTGGCCGGCTCTCCCGAGACCCGGCCGAAGCCGCCGTCGTCCGTGACGCCGAGCCCGACGGGGAGCACGAGCCGGCCGCCGGAGAGGTGGTCCACCGTCAGCGCCTCGCGCGCGACCTTCCACGGCCGGCGGCGTGCGAGCGGGAAGATCATCGCGCCGAGGCGGACGGTGCTCGTGCGGGTCGCGACCGCCCCGAGGACGACCCACGGGTCCCACGTGTCCATGGGGCCGACGCTGATGCCGTCCCACGTGAAGAACCCGTCCCAGCCGTGCGCCTGGGCCTCCTGCCCCATCTCGAGCACCTGCGCGACGTCGCCGTAGCTGCCCACGAACCCGTACCGCATCTCGGACCTCCCGCGTCGACCGGAGCCCGGCCGGACGACGCCCCTGCGCGTCGCGACGTCCCCGGACCTGCTCGTCGCACGGTACGTGTGAGGTCCGACACGCCCGTGACCTCCGCGCGGACGCCGGCGTGACGTACCACCTCGCGTAGGCGACGATGGGCCCATGCCTGACGTCCTGCACATCCACGGTGGCACGCCCCTCAACGGCGAGATCACCGTCCGCGGCGCGAAGAACTTCGTCTCCAAGGCGATGGTCGCGTCCCTCCTCGGCGAGGGGCCGAGCGAGCTGCGCAACGTCCCCGTGATCCGCGACGTCGGCGTGGTCACGGGCCTGCTCGAGCTGCACGGCGTCCAGGTGACGTCCGACCCCCGCGCCGGGGTCCTGCGGCTCGACCCGAGCAACGTCGAGTCGGCCCACGTGGCGGACATCGACGCGCACGCCGGCTCCAGCCGCATCCCGATCCTGTTCTGCGGGCCGCTGCTGCACCGCCTCGGCGAGGCGTTCATCCCCGACCTCGGCGGCTGCCGGATCGGCGACCGGCCGATCAACTTCCACCTCGACATCCTGCGCCAGTTCGGCGCCGTCGTGGAGAAGCGCGAGCAGGGGATCCACATCCGCGCCCCGCGCGGCCTGCACGGCACCAAGGTGTCCCTGCCGTACCCGAGCGTCGGCGCGACCGAGCAGCTGCTCCTCACGGCCGTGCGCGCCGAGGGCCTCACCGAGCTGACGAACGCCGCGATCGAGCCGGAGATCCTCGACCTGATCAACGTGCTGCAGAAGATGGGCGCGATCATCTCGGTCGACACGGACCGCGTCATCCGGATCGAGGGCGTGCCCCGCCTGATGGGCTACCGCCACACCGCGCTCTCGGACCGCATCGAGGCGGCGTCGTGGGCCTCGGCGGCGCTCGCCACGGCCGGCGACATCACCGTGCGCGGCGCGACGCAGCCCGAGATGACGACCTTCCTCAACACCTTCCGCAAGGTCGGCGGGGAGTTCGACGTGCTCGACGACGGCATCCGCTTCTTCCACCCCGGCGGCGACCTGCGCTCGATCGTCCTCGAGACCGACGTGCACCCCGGCTTCATGACGGACTGGCAGCAGCCGCTCGTCGTCGCCCTGACGCAGGCCAAGGGCCTGTCGATCGTCCACGAGACCGTCTACGAGAACCGCTTCGGCTTCACGGACGCGCTCGTCGGCATGGGCGCCACCATCCAGGTGTACCGCGAGTGCCTCGGCGGCCACCCGTGCCGGTTCGGCCAGCGGAACTTCTACCACTCGGCCGTCGTCTCGGGCCCGACGCCGCTCGCGGCCGCCGACATCGAGGTGCCGGACCTGCGCGGCGGGTTCAGCCACCTCATCGCGGCCCTCACGGCCAAGGGCGTCTCCGCGGTGCGGGGCATCGACCTCATCGACCGCGGCTACGAGCACTTCATGGACAAGCTCACCGCGCTCGGCGCCGAGTTCGACCGCAGCTGAGGCGCGGGCTGGGGACGGCGGGGCACGGGTAGCATCGGCTCCCGTGCCCGCCCCCCAGCGCGCGAACCGCGCCTACCGCACCATCGCGCGCGTCGTGCGCCCGCCCCTCCTGGCGATGACGGTCCGCGACTGGCGCGGCACCGAGCACCTCCGTCAGGAGGGCGGCTTCATCGCCGCGGCGAACCACATGTCGAACATCGACCCCCTGACGTTCGCGCACTTCCTGTACGACAACGGGATCGCGCCGAGAATCCTGGCGAAGTCCTCGCTGTTCACCGTTCCCGTCCTCGGCCGGCTGCTGAACGCGACCAGGCAGATCCCGGTGCACCGCGACACGGCCGCGGCGGGCCAGTCGCTCTCGGCGGCGATCGAGGCCCTGGCGCAGGGCGAGTGCGTCGTCGTCTTCCCCGAGGGCACGCTCACGCGAGAGCCGGACCTGTGGCCGATGCAGGGCAAGACCGGCATCGCACGCCTGGCGCTGACCACGCGCGCGCCCGTCGTGCCCGTCGCGCAGTGGGGGCCGCAGGACCTGCTGGGCCGCTACTCCGCGGTCCTCAAGCCGTTCCCGCGCAAGAAGGTCACCATGGTCGCCGGACCGCCGGTCGACCTCTCGGACCTGTACGACCGCCCGCAGGACGCCGCCGTCCTGCGCGAGGCGACCGAGCGCGTCATGGCCGCCATCACGGGGCTCCTGGAGGAGATCCGCGGCGAGCAGGCCCCGGCCGAGCGCTTCGTGTGGCGCCGACCGCCGGGTGAGAAGCGGTGACGGCCCGCACGCGGGCCGCGGTCCTGGGGACCGGGAGCTGGGGCACCACCTTCGCGGCGGTCCTCGCCGACGCCGGCTGCGACGTCACCCTCTGGGGCCGGCGCGCCGAGGTGTGCGACGAGATCACGTCGCACCGCACGAACGAGGCCTACCTGCCCGGCGTCCGCCTGCCCGAGCGCATCCGGGCCACGACCGACGCCGCCGACGCCCTGCGCGGCGCCGAGGTGGTGGCGGTCGCGGTGCCCGCGCAGACCGCCGGCCGCACGCTCGAGCCGTTCGCGGCACTGCTGGAGCCCGACGCGCTCGTCGTCTCGCTGATGAAGGGCGTGGAGCTCAGCTCCGACCGCCGCATGAGCGAGGTCGTCGCCCACGCGCTGGGCGTGCCGGACGCGCGGATCGCCGTCGTCTCGGGGCCCAACCTCGCCAAGGAGATCGCGGCGCGGCAGCCGACGGCGACGGTGGTCGCGTCGACCGACGAGGCGACCGCCCAGCGGGTCGCCCAGGCGTGTGCCTCGGCCTACTTCCGGCCGTACACGAACACCGACGTCGTCGGCGTCGAGCTCTGCGGCGCCGTGAAGAACGTCATCGCGGTCGCCGTGGGCATCGCCCAGGGGCGCGGCTTCGGGCACAACACGATGGCCACGGTCATCACGCGGGGCCTGGTGGAGATCACGCGCCTCGGGCTGGCGCTCGGCGCGGACGCGGAGACGTTCTCCGGCCTGGCGGGCATGGGCGACCTCGTGGCGACGTGCGCCTCGCCGCTCTCGCGCAACCACACGCTCGGCGTGCACATCGGTCAGGGGATGACGCTGGCCGAGGCGCTGGCCGCCACGGGCGGGACGGCGGAGGGCGTCAAGTCCTCGTCGTCCGTGCTCGAGCTCGCCGGCACGGTCGGTGTCGAGATGCCCATCACGGCCGCGGTGGTCGACGTCCTGCACCACGGGCTTCCCGTGGACCGCATGGCGCAGGCGCTGCTCGCGCGCCCCCACAAGGCCGAGGGCCTCTAGCTCTCTCGGACGCGCCGGGCCGCGGACCGTGACGTCCGCCCGCCGCGTCAGTCGCGCGGCGTGCCCCGCAGCGCCTGGTCCAGGTCCGCCCAGAGGTCCTCGACGTCCTCGACCCCCACCGACAGCCGCAGCAGGTCCGGCGGGACCGTCGCGGACTCCGTCGCGAAGCGGCGGCGCCTCTCGAGGCTGGACTCCACCCCGCCGAGGCTCGTGGCCGGCACCCACAGGCGCACCGCATCGACGACGGCGTCCGCCGCCTCCGGGCCGCCGTGCGGGCGCACGCCGAGGATCGACCCGAAGCCGTCGAGCAGGCGCGCGGCGCGCTCGTGCCCGGGATCGCCCGGCAGGCTCGGGTGGCGGACCTCGGCGACCGCGGGGTGCTCCGCCAGGCGCGCGGCCAGCACGGCGGCGTTGTGCTGGGAGCGCTCGACCCGCAGCGCGAGCGTGCGCAGCCCGCGCAGGGCCAGCCAGACCTCCCACGGCCCGGCGATCGCCCCGTGGACCGTCCGGTAGGCGGCGAGCCGCTCGCGCAGGGCGGGGTCGGACGTCAGGACGGCACCCAGGACGACGTCGGAGTGCCCGGCGAGGAACTTCGTCACCGAGTGCACGACGACGTCGGCGCCCAGCTCGAGCGGCCGCTGGCCGAGCGGCGTCGCGAAGGTGTTGTCGACCGCCACCAGCGCGCCCGCGGCGTGCGCCCCCGCGACCAGCGCCGGCAGGTCGGCCACCTCGAGCATCGGGTTGGTGGGCGACTCCACCCACAGGAGGTCGGCGGGCCCCTCGGCGCCCTCGCCCCGCACGGCGGCCAGCACGGCCTCGGTGTCCGCCACGTCGACGGTCGTGACGCGCAGGCCGGTGCGGCGGCCGAGCTCCTCGCCGAGGGCGAGGCTGATCTGGTACGAGTGCCGGGGCATCACCACGCGCCCGCCCTGCGGGACCAGGCCGAACGCGGCGGCGATCGCCGCCATGCCCGAGCCGAGCACGAGGGCGGGCAGCGCGCTGCGCTCGAGCGCGGCGAGCGCGTCCTCGAACGCCGTCCAGGTCTCCGTCCCGCCGCGGGTGTACAGCAGCTCCCCGGGTGCCGGGACGCCGGCCGAGACATACGTGGAGGACAGCACGACGGGCGGGTTCACGGGCCCGCCCTGGACGCGGGGCGGCCGTCCGGCCGTCACCGCGACGGTCGCGGGGGAGAGGCGGGGCACGTCGCGGCGATCGCTCACGCGGCCGAGCCTAGACCGCCCCGCCGGTCCCTCCCCGAGGCCGTGGTGACGCGCGGCACGCGCCGTCGGCGGGCCTCGCGCGCCCGACGCGAGAGCCTCCGTCGTCGGTGCTAGCCTCGACCGCGTGCTGACGGTCTTGGCGGGGGACGTGCTCGCCGACCGGGTCGGCGCGGCTCCCTCACGCGTGCTCGCCCTCCACGGCTGGGGCCGCTCCGGCGCCGACTTCCAGCGCGTCCTCGACGGGACGGACGCGCTCGCGGTCCACCTGCCGGGCTTCGGCCCGACGGCCCCGCCGCCGCAGGCCTGGGGCTCCGTCGAGTACGCCGAGCACCTCGCCGCCGCGCTCGCGGGCACCGGTCCGTACACCGTCGTCGCGCACTCCTTCGGCGGCCGTGTCGCCGTCCGGCTGGCGGCCGCGCACCCGGAGCTCGTCCGCTCGCTCGTGCTCACGGGCGTGCCCCTCGTCCGGGCGACGCCCCCGCCGCGACCGCGCCTCGCGCTGCGGGTCGCCAAGCGCCTGCGCGCCGCCCACCTGCTGCCGCAGGGCGTCGTCGACCGGCTTCGCCGCAGCGGCGGCTCCGCCGACTACCAGGCGGCCCAGGGGGTCATGCGCGGCGTGCTCGTCCGCGTCGTCGGCGAGGACTACCGCGAGGACCTCGCGCGGATCGCCGCCGCCGGCCTGCCCGTGCACCTGGTGTGGGGCGAGGCCGACGACGCCGCGCCGCTCGCCGGCGCGCGGCTGGCGGCCGAGCTGCTGCCGGGCGCCCCGCTCGACGTCGTGCCCGGTGCCGGTCACCTGCTCGAGGGGCCGCTCGAGGCGGCGGTGCGGGACACGCTGCAGGCCCGGCTCGAGCGCGACCTCACCCCCGACGGCCGCGCCCAGGACGGCGGCGCATGAGCGGCACGGCGCTGACCCTGGTCCTCACGCTCCTCGGCCTTGCGGCGCTCGCGCCGGTGGGTCTGCGCTGGCTGCGGGTCGGCCAGCGCGAGCACTACCTGCCCGGCCGGGCGGCGCGCATCGGCGCGCTGTGGCTGTCGAGGTCGCGCACCGACCTCGTGCTCGCGGTGCTCGCCGGGGTGCTCGCGGTCGTGGCCTGCGTGCCGGGCCTCGAGCTCGCCGCAGTGCCCGCCCTCGCGCTCGCCGTGTTCCTGCCGCGTGGTCTGGGCGTGCGCGGTCGCACGTCGTCGCTCGGCTGGACCGCGCGGCTGCGCCGGCTCGTGATCGCGTGGCTCCTCCTCGAGCTCGTCCTGGGGGCCGCGCTCGTGCTGCTGGTCGGCCCGGGCGCCGTCGCCCTCGTCGTCGTGGGCGCACCCGTCCTGCTCGACGCCGCGATGTGGGTCATGGAGCGCGTCGAGCGCCGCCTCTCGGCGCCGTTCGTCGCGCAGGCGCAGCGCCGCCTCGCCCGCATCCGGCCGCAGGTCGTCGCCATCACGGGCTCGTACGGCAAGACGTCGACCAAGGGCTACGTCGCGCACCTGCTGAGCGCCTCGAAGGCCGTCGTCGCGTCGCCCGCGAGCTTCAACAACCGCCTGGGCCTCTCGCGCGCGGTCAACGACGGCCTGGTCGAGGGCACCGAGGTCTTCGTCGCCGAGATGGGCACCTACGGACCCGGCGAGATCCGCGAGCTGTGCGAGCTGTTCCCGCCCGACGTCGCCGTCATCACCACGATCGGCGAGGCGCACCTCGAGCGCATGCGCACGACGCAGACCATCCTCGCGGCCAAGTCGGAGATCACCGAGCGGGCGCGCGCCGTCGTGCTGCCGATCGACTCCCCGGACCTGGCGGCGCTCGCCGAGCGCTGCCGGGCCGAGGGCAAGCAGGTCGTGACCGTCTCGGTCGAGGGGCGCGACGCCGACGTCGTCGTGGACCTCCCCGCCGGCACCGTGGTGGCCCGCACGCCCGACGGGACCGTGACGCTCGACGTGGGGCCCGGTGTCGCGCACGGCGTCAACCTGGGCGTCGCCGTCGGCGTCGCGATCGCCGTCGGGGCCGACGTCGCGGCGGCCGGGCCGCGGCTGCGCGCGCTGCC
>NZ_JACEXH010000105.1:0-11892 GCF_014525465.1 Actinotalea sp. JY-7885
GTCGACGAGCCGGCCGTCGCCGCCCTCGTCGCCGCGGCCGACGGCGCCCCCGTGACCTTCCACCGTGCGCTCGACGTCGTCGTCGACCGCGAGGACGCCCTCGAGCGCCTGGTCGGGCTGGGCGTCGCGCGCGTCCTGACGTCGGGCGGTGCGCCACGGGCGGGCGACGGCGTGGACGCGCTGAGCGCCCTCGTGCGGGCCGCGGCGGGCCGGATCGAGGTCATGGCCGGTGGCGGTGTCGTGCCGCGCGACGTGCCCCGGCTGCTCGCGGCCGGCGTGGACGCCGTACACCTGTCGGCGCGCGGTCAGGCCGAGGACCGTGGCCCCGTCGGACCCGGGGGCGGCGCGGGCGGTGGGCGCGACGTGACCGACGGCTCGGCGGTCGGGGCGGTGGTCGAGCTCGCCCGGGCGTACCGTCGGGGAGGGACCGCGGGCGGGGGGTGGCCGTAGGGCGGACGTCCCGATCCCTCGGTCGGTGGAGCCGACTACTCTCACCGCGGCGCCCGCGGCTGTGAGGCGGGCCTGTCGGATGCGCACGAGCGCCCCCGCACCCCACGTGCGCAGCGCCGCACGCACCAGCACGTCGGAGGGACGAACACCGTGGAAGCCTCGCTCGAGTCGGTCTATGCGCAGGTCCTGCGCCGCAACCCCGGAGAGGCCGAGTTCCACCAGGCGGTGCGCGAGGTGTTCGACACCCTCGGGCCTGTGGTGAGCAAGCACCCGCACTACGCCGACGCCGCCGTCCTCGAGCGCATCTGCGAGCCCGAGCGCCAGATCATCTTCCGCGTGCCGTGGGTCGACGACACCGGCCGCGTGCAGATCAACCGCGGCTTCCGCGTCGAGTACAACTCCGCGCTCGGCCCCTACAAGGGCGGCCTGCGATTCCACCCGTCGGTCTACCTCGGCATCGTCAAGTTCCTCGGGTTCGAGCAGATCTTCAAGAACGCGCTCACCGGCATGCCGATCGGCGGCGGCAAGGGCGGGTCCGACTTCGACCCGCGCGGCCGGTCGGACGGCGAGGTCATGCGCTTCTGCCAGTCCTTCATGACGGAGCTCTACCGCCACCTCGGCGAGTACACCGACGTCCCCGCGGGTGACATCGGCGTCGGTGGCCGGGAGATCGGCTTCCTCTTCGGCCAGTACAAGCGGATCACCAACCGCTACGAGTCCGGCGTGCTGACGGGCAAGGGCCTGACGTGGGGCGGCTCGCTCGTCCGTACCGAGGCGACCGGGTACGGCACCGTCCTGTTCGCGCAGGAGATGCTCCGCACCGCGGGCCGCTCCTTCGACGGCCTGCGCGTCGCCGTCTCCGGGGCGGGCAACGTCGCGATCTACGCGATCGAGAAGGCCCAGGAGCTCGGTGCGCGCGTCGTGACCTTCTCCGACTCCTCGGGCTACGTGCTCGACGAGGCCGGCGTCGACCTGGCGCTGCTCAAGGAGGTCAAGGAGGTGCGCCGCGGGCGCGCGGCCGACTACGTCGCCGAGCGTCCCGGTGCCGTGCTGGTCACGGACGGCCGGATCTGGGACGTGCCGGTCGACGTCGCGCTGCCCTGCGCGACGCAGAACGAGCTCCTCGGCGACGACGCGAAGGCGCTCATCGGCCACGGTGTGGTCGCCGTCGCGGAGGGCGCGAACATGCCGGCGACGCCCGATGCCATCGCGCTGCTCCAGGAGGCCGGCGTGCTGTTCGCGCCCGGCAAGGCCGCGAACGCGGGAGGCGTGGCGACGTCGGCGCTGGAGATGCAGCAGAACGCGTCCCGGGACTCGTGGTCGTTCGAGCACACCGAGTCGCGGCTCGCGTCGATCATGGTCGGCATCCACGACCGCTGCGCGGCGACGGCCGAGGAGTACGGGGCCCCGGGGAACTACGTCCTCGGTGCCAACATCGCGGGCTTCCGTCGCGTGGCGGACGCCATGCTCGCGCTCGGCGTCATCTGACGGGTCGACCTCATGCCGCCGCGCCGCCGGACCGACCCCGCCGAGGGGCGCGCCGCCGTGGCGGCGTGGCGGGCCGACCCGAGCGGGGCGCCGCGCGGCGTCGTGCGCACCGCCGTCCGGTTCACGCTCGAGGAGCTGGCCGACGTCGCCCCGGGTAACGCCGTCGAGGTCCGCGTGCCGCCCGACGGCGCCGTGCAGGCCGTCGCGGGGCCCCGCCACACGCGCGGCACGCCCCCCAACGTCGTCGAGACCGACCCGGCCACCTGGCTCGCCCTGGCGACGGGCGCACTGACGTGGGCCGAGGCGACGTCGTCGGGCGCCGTCCACGCGTCCGGCGAGCGTGCGGACCTCTCCGGCCACCTCCCCCTCCAGGCGACCCGCCCCCGCTGACGCCGCGGAGCACGGTGCCACCCGCGGAGCACCGTGCGCGGAGCGTGAAGCCGCGCCCGGGGAGTGTGGAGCGTCGTGCCGTGACACACCGGCGAGTCGTGGCACGCCGCTCCGCACTGGCGGCACGGCGCTCCGCGCTCGGGCACGACGCTCCGCGGGTGGTACGACGCTCCGCGGGTGGCACGGTGCTCCGCGCTCGGCACGGTGCTCCGCCCGGGGAGTGTGGAGGGTCGTGCCGTGACCCACCGGCGAGTCGTGGCACGCCGCTCCACACTCGAGGCACAGGGCTCCGCACTCGGGCACGACGCTCCGCGGGTGGCACGGTGCTCCGCGCTCGGCACGGGGCGGGGTGGGGGTGTCTGCGGTGGGTGGCGTGACCGGATGCTGGGATCGGTGTCCGGTGGGTGAGCGCCTGTCATGGCGCCCATGACGCGATGTGACGCGAGCCTGGTCATTCACCCGTTCGCCGTCTAGCGTCCGTGCGTCGGCACGGTCGCCGACGCTCGGACGCCCCCGGAGGTTCACGCCCAGATGCATCCTCAGCGCCGCGGTGCCACGCGCCTCCTCGCACTCTCCGCCGCCGGGGCGACAGCCCTGGTCGCCGGTGTCGTCGCCCCCGCTGCGGCCGACGACGTCGCCGCCGCGGCGACGCACACGATCGCCGAGGTCCAGGGCGACGGTGACGCCACGCCGCTCGCCGGCAGCACCGTCACCGTCGAGGGCGTGGTCACGGCCGACCACCGCGAGGGCGGATACCGCGGCGTCTACGTCCAGACCCCCGGCTCGGGCGGCGACATCGACGCCACCCCCGGCGCGTCCGACGGCGTGTTCGTGTTCCTCGGCTCCCGCACGACGACCGCCGCCGTCGGCGACCTCGTGCGCGTCACCGGCGTCGCGGGGGAGTACTTCGGGCTCACCCAGATCAGCGCCAGCGCGGCGGGCGCCGCCGTCGAGGTGCTGGGCGCCGGCGAGCTGCCCGCGCCCGCGCCGCTGCCGGACGACGTCGTGGGCGAGGCGCGCGAGGCGCTCGAGGGCATGCTCGTCAGCCCGCAGGGCAGCTACCTCGTCGCGTCGACGCACGAGGTCGACCGGTTCGGGTCGGTCTGGCTCGCCGCGGGCGACGCGCTGCCGGTCAAGAGCACGGAGATCGCGCGCCCCGGCCCCGAGGCCGACGCGATCGCGGCGGCCAACGACGCCCGGCTCCTGCTGCTCGACGACGGCCGCAGCGCCCAGGTCACGAGCGCCACCCAGCCGTACCTCACCGCGGACCCGGTCCGCACGGGAGACGCCGCGCAGTTCGGCGACCTCGCCTACGTGCTCCACTACGGCTTCGACCGCTGGCGCCTCCAGCCGACGACGCCGCTGTCGGCCACGACCGACGACGCGCTCGAGCCGACGTTCGCCGAGCTCAACCCCCGCCCCGCCGTCCCCGCGGAGGTGGGCGGAGACCTCCAGGTGGCGGCCTTCAACGTCCTCAACTACTTCACGACCCTCACGTCCCAGGACCCCGACGCGCGCGGAGCCGCGACGGCCGAGGCGCTCGCCGTGCAGCGCGCGAAGATCGTCGCCGCGATCTCGGCCCTCGACGCCGACGTCGTCGCCCTGCAGGAGATCGAGAACTCCGTCCACTTCGGCGACGGCACGCCCGACGTCGCCCTCGCGGACCTCGTCGCCGGCCTCAACGAGGCGGCCGGCGGGCCGGAGTGGGCCTACGTGCCGACGCCCGCCGCCCTCGTCGGCGAGGGTGCCCCGGACACCGACGTGATCATGAACGCGATCATCTACCGGCCGGCCGCCGTCACGCTGGTCGGGGACCCCGCGACCGACGTCGACGAGACGGTGTGGGACATCGCCCGCGAGCCGATCGCGCAGGTCTTCACGACGCCCGCCGGCGAGGGCAGCGCGTTCCTCGTCGTGGCGAACCACTTCAAGTCCAAGGGCGGCGACGGCGCGGAGCCCGCGGACGGCCAGGGGCACTTCAACGCCGAGCGGGTCGAGCAGGCCCGCGCGGTGCTGGCGCTGGTCACCCGGCTCCAGGACGAGACCGGGGTCGAGGACGCCGTCGTGCTGGGCGACCTCAACGCCTACGCGCAGGAGGACCCGGTCGTCGAGCTCACCTCACAGGGCTGGGTCGACCTCGTGCCGGCGCTCGACGCCGGTGCGGCGACCTACACCTTCGACGGCGAGCTCGGCTCCCTCGACCACGCGCTCGCGACGCCGTCGTTCGCGGCGCGCGTCACCGGTGCGGACGTCTGGGACATCAACGCCGACGAGTGGTCCGGTCACCAGTACACCGGCCCCCAGGCGGACCCGACGACGGTCTACCGCGCCTCGGACCACGACCCGATCCTGCTCGGCGTCACGGCGGACGGTGAGGGCGCCGGCGGCACGGTCGAGATCGACCTGCTGGGGATCAACGACTTCCACGGGCGCATCGAGCCCGACGGCGTGACGGCCGGCGCCGCGGTGCTCGCGGGGGCGGTCGACGCCTACCGCGCGGCCAACCCGAGCACGCTGTTCGTCTCGGCCGGCGACAACATCGGCGCCTCGACGTTCACCTCCTTCGTCGGCCAGGACCGGCCGACGCTCGACGCGCTCGACGCCATGGGGCTCGACGTCTCGGCCGTCGGCAACCACGAGCTCGACCAGGGGCGGGTCGACCTCGACGACCGCGTGATCCCGCGGGCCGACTTCCCGTACCTCGCCGCGAACCTCTACGACCGCGCCACCGGTGAGCCGGCCTACGACGAGTCGTGGGTCACCGAGGTCGACGGCGTGCGCGTCGGCTTCGTCGGCGCGGTGACCGAGGCGCTGCCCTCGCTCGTGCGACCGACGGGCATCGAGAGCCTCGAGGTCCGCCCCGTGGTGGCCGAGGTCGACCGCGTGGCCGCCGCGCTCTCGGACGGCGACGAGGCCAACGGCGAGGCCGACGTCGTCGTGCTGCTCGTCCACGAGGGACCGGCGACGGGCGACCTCGCGGACTCGACCGACGACTCGGTCTTCGGGCAGATCGTCGCCGGGGTCGGCCCCGAGGTCGACGTGATCTTCGCCGGGCACACGCACCAGGCGCACGCGCACCAGATCCCGGTGGACGGCTGGGCGGAGGGCCTGACGCGCCCGGTCGTCCAGAGCGGTCAGTACGGCCAGGGGCTCGCGCACGTGACGCTCGAGGTCGACCCCGCCACGGGCGAGGTCGTCGCGAACGCGTCGGAGGTCGTGCCGCTCGCCCCGGGCGGCGTCCCCGCCTTCCCGGCGGACCCGGAGGTCGCCCAGATCGTCGCCGACGCGGTCGCGGAGGCGGACGAGCTCGGCAAGGTCTCGCTCGGGCAGATCACGGGAGACCTGCTGCGCGCGCGGCAGTCGACCGGCTCGGAGAACCGCGGCGGCGAGTCGACGCTGAACAACCTCGTCGCCGACGTCCAGCTGTGGGCGACGCGCGACGTCGGCACCCAGATCGCCTTCATGAACCCGGGCGGCCTGCGTGCCGACCTGACCTACGCCTCGTCCGGGCCCGAGGACCCGGACGGGAACGTCACCTACCGGGAGGCGGCGACCGTCCAGTCGTTCGCGAACACGCTGACGACCCTCACCCTCACCGGCGCCCAGGTCGAGCAGGTGCTCGAGGAGCAGTGGCAGCCCGCGGGGGCCAGCCGGCCCTTCCTCAAGCTCGGCGTCGCCGGCCTGACCTACACCTACGACCCGACGGCGGCCGCCGGCGAGCGCATCACGGACGTGCTCGTGGGCGACGCGCCGCTCGACCCCGGGGCCCGGTACACCGTCGTCGCGAACTCGTTCCTCGCCGCCGGCGGGGACAACTTCGTCACCCTCGGCCAGGGCGCCGACCGGCGGGACTCCGGTCGCGTCGACCTCCAGGCCTTCGTCGACTACCTCGGCGAGTTCAGCCCCGTGGGCCCCGACCTCACGCAGCGCGCGGTCGGCGTCGACCTGGGCGACGTCCCGGCGGAGGGCTTCGCCCCCGGCCAGGAGGTCACGGTCTCGCTCTCGTCGTTGCTCTTCAGCACCCCGACGGGCCAGCAGGCGCAGGTGGCGCTGAGCGCCGGCGGCGCCGAGGTCGGCACCGCACCGGTCGACCCGACGATCGTCGACACCACGGACGAGGTCGGTCGCGCCGCCGTGACGTTCACGGTGCCGCCGCTGCCCACCGGCACGACGGACCTCGTGGTCACCGGGGCCGTCACGCCCACGGGGACGACGTTCTCCTTCACGGTGCCGGTGGCCGTGCCTCAGGAGCAGCCCGCGACGTGCGGCGTGCAGTACGTCGCCCAGCCGCTCGGCGTCGGCCTGTTCCTCGGGGTCGTGCAGGTGACCAACCTCGGTGACGAGCGGCTGCGCGGGTGGGACCTGACGTGGCAGTTCACCAACCGCGAGCGCGTGCTGCTCGACCTCGGGGCGGACCTGCGCCAGCGCGGCAGCGACGTCACGGTCACGAGCCGCGGCACCCTGCGGCCGGGCGCGTCGTCGACGTTCGCCTTCCTCGGGTTCGGCAGCCCGACGACGCCCGCGTCGTTCGAGCTCGACGGGCAGGTGTGCGCGGCGACGCCGTGACGAGGGGCGTCCCGCGCCTCCGTAGACTCCGGGGGTGAGCCAGACCCCGCAGGACCCGCAGCGCCCGGCACCCGACGAGGGAGCCCCGACGCCGGCCGAGCTCGCCCGCGCGCGCGAGGGGCGCGTGCGCCGGGCGCCCCGGTACCGCCGCTTCGTGCAGGTCGGCGTGCTGCTCGGGGCCCTGGTCGGGGTCCTGCTGGTCCTCCTCGGCCCGGACGTGCCCACGGAGCTCGGACGCGGTCCGGTCACCGTCTTCGTCGGGCTCACGGGTTCCCTGGTGGGTGCGCTCGCGGGGGCCGTCGTCGCCGTGGTCGCGGACCGGCGCAGCACCCGCTGAGCCCGGCGGCCGCCGACTGCCGGCCCGCCGCCCACGTGGCGGGCGCACCGTGCCAGGCCGGATCGCGTGTGCAAGCATGGGCGCGTGGCCCGCGGAGACGGACGTCTGACCCATGACCTGCTTCCCGGAGAGAAGGGTCCCCAGGACGCCTGCGGCGTCTTCGGACTCTGGGCTCCTGGTGAGGAGGTCGCCAAGCTCACCTACTTCGGCCTGTACGCGCTGCAGCACCGCGGCCAGGAGTCCGCGGGCATCGCGACGTCCAACGGCGAGCAGCTGCGCGTCTACAAGGACATGGGCCTGGTGTCCCAGGTCTTCGACGAGACCGCGCTCAACGCGCTGACCGGGCACATCGCCATCGGTCACACGCGGTACTCGACGACCGGCTCCTCCACCTGGGAGAACGCGCAGCCGACGCTCGGCCCGACGGCGGGCGGCACTGTCGCGCTCGGCCACAACGGCAACCTGACCAACACCTCCGAGCTCGTCCAGCTCGTCGAGGAGCGGTACGGCTCGCGGCGGCGCGGCGAGCTGGCGCGCGGCACGACGACGGACACGGCCCTGATCACCGCGCTGCTCGCCGGGGACCCGGACCACACCCTCGAGACGACGGCGCTGGAGGTGCTGCCGCGCCTGCGGGGCGCCTTCTGCCTGGTCTTCATGGACGAGAACACCCTGTACGCCGCGCGGGACCCGCACGGCGTGCGTCCCCTGGTGCTCGGTCGGCTCGAGCGGGGCTGGGTCGTGGCGAGCGAGACCGCTGCCCTCGACATCGTCGGCGCGTCGTTCGTGCGCGAGGTCGAGCCCGGCGAGCTGCTGACGATCGACGAGGACGGCCTGCGCAGCCAGCGCTTCGCCCAGGCAACGCCGACCGGCTGCGCGTTCGAGTACGTGTACCTGGCGCGCCCCGACACCACGATCGCGGGGCGCTCGGTGCACGCCGCACGCGTGGAGATGGGCCGCTCGCTCGCGCGGGAGTTCCCCGTCGACGCCGACCTCGTCATCCCGGTGCCGGAGTCGGGCACGCCGGCCGCGATCGGCTACGCCGCGGAGTCCGGCATCCGGTACGCGCAGGGCCTGACGAAGAACGCGTACGTCGGGCGCACGTTCATCCAGCCCTCGCAGACGCTCCGCCAGCTCGGCATCCGGCTCAAGCTCAACCCGCTGCGCGAGGTGATCCGCGGCCAGCGGCTCGTGGTCGTCGACGACTCGATCGTCCGCGGCAACACCCAGCGCGCCCTGGTGCGGATGCTCCGCGAGGCGGGCGCGGCGGAGGTCCACGTGCGGATCTCGTCGCCGCCCGTGAAGTGGCCCTGCTTCTACGGCATCGACTTCGCCTCGCGCGCCGAGCTCATCGCCACCGGCCTGTCGCCGGAGGAGATCGGACGCTCGATCGGCGCGGACTCGCTCGGCTACATCTCGCTGGAGGGCATGATCGCGGCGACCGACCAGCCGTCCTCGCGGCTGTGCACGGCCTGCTTCACCGGGAAGTACCCGATCGAGCTGCCGCCGGCCGACCGCCTGGGCAAGCACCTGCTCGAGCAGAGCGAGCTCCCCCTCGGTGCCCCCGAGGACAACCTCACCACCCTGCTCGCGACGACCGGTGGCGCAGGCGCGCTCCACCACCCGTGACCGGGCCGACGGCGGCCGGCGTCACCTACGCGTCGGCGGGTGTCGACACGGAGGCCGGTGACCTCGCGGTCGAGCTGATGAAGGACGCGGTCCGCGCGACGCACGGCCCGAACGTGCTCGGCGGGGTCGGCGGCTTCGCGGGCCTGTACGACCTCTCCGCGGTGACGCGCTACCGACGCCCTCTGCTCGCGACCTCCACCGACGGCGTCGGCACCAAGGTCGCGATCGCCCAGGCGATGGACGTCCACGACACGATCGGGTTCGACCTCGTCGGCATGGTCGTCGACGACATCGTCGTGGTGGGCGCGGAGCCGCTCTTCATGACCGACTACATCGCGACCGGCCGCGTGGTCCCCGAGCGCGTCGCGGCCATCGTGCGCGGCATCGCGACGGCGTGCGCCGAGACCGGGACGGCCCTGGTGGGGGGCGAGACCGCGGAGCACCCCGGGCTGCTCGGGCCGGACGAGTACGACGTGGCGGGCGCCGCGACGGGCCTGGTCGAGGCCGACGCCCTGCTCGGCCCCGAGCGCGTGCGCGACGGCGACGTCGTCCTGGCCATGGCGTCCTCGGGGCTGCACTCCAACGGCTACTCGCTCGTGCGCCGGGTCGTGGAGGTGGCCGGCTGGGGCCTGGAGCGCGAGGTCCCCGAGCTGGGACGCGCGCTGGGCCTCGAGCTGCTGGAGCCCACCCGCCTGTACACGCGGCCGTGCCTCGACCTCGCGGCCGACGACGCGGCGCAGGTCCATGCCTACAGCCACGTCACGGGCGGGGGGCTCGCCGCCAACCTCGCGCGCGTGCTGCCCGTCGGCCTGATGGCCGACGTGGACCGCGCCTCCTGGGTGGTGCCGCCGGTCTTCGAGCTGGTGCGCGGGCTCGGTGGCGTGCCGTGGGCCGACCTCGAGCGCACCCTCAACCTGGGTGTCGGCATGGTCGCGGTCGTGGGGGCCGGCGGCGCGGACGCCGCGCTCGCGCGCCTCGCGGGCGCCGGCGTGCCCGCGTGGGTGCTCGGCACGGTGCGGCAGGACGACGGGTCCAGCGGGGCCGACGTCGTGCGCGGCACCAAGGGCGTGGACGGCGGTGCCGTCACGCTGCACGGGGCCTACCGCACGAGCTGAGGGCAGGCGTCGTCGACCGGCCGAGCGGTTCCCGGGGGAACCGCTCGGTCAGCTGTCCGACGGCTGTCCTCTCGACGACCTAGCGGTCGTCGCCCGCCCACTCCGCGTACTCGTCGACGTCGTCGAGGGAGTCCGAGGTGGTCACCCGCGTCTCCGTGACCAGGTCGCTGCGGCGGGATCCAGACGTGAGCTCCTGCTCGAGGGCTCGATAGTTCGGCTCGTAGCTCGAGTACTTGAGCTCGCGAGCGACCTTCGTCTGCTTCGCCTTCTGACGGCCGCGCCCCATGGCATCGACCCCCTCTATAACGTAGAAGCGGGGCGGCACCGTGCATTCACGTGCGGCCCCGGGGTGCTGGTTCTCGTCGTGGGGTAACGCTACATGGTCCGAGCTTGTTCCGGCGACCCGCGGGACGTGCCGACGGTCACCCGGGCGCCCGCGCCGTCCGGCAGCCCGCCCGCCGCGTCGGGGGAGGACCGGCAGGCGGACGCGGCCACGACGGGGCGGTGCATCCGGGTTAGGGTGGTTTGGTACTGAAAGTCACGGCTCTCGTGACTGCTCGCCGGTCACCGATCGAGGAGGTTCACCGTGTCGGCACGTCACACAGATGTCGAGGCGCTCCTGACCCCGTCCGAGGTCGCCGCGATGTTCCGGGTCGACCCGAAGACGGTCACCCGCTGGGCGCAGGCGGGCAAGCTCTCCGCGGTCCGCACCCTCGGCGGCCACCGTCGCTACCGCGAGGAGGAGGTCCGCGGCCTCCTGGGCGTGCCGAGGCAGCACGGCCCCGACGCCTGACCGGTCCCCCCGCGCCCCCCGGCCGTGGGCGCGCGGCACCGCCATGTCCGGATCCCGCCAGCCCGGGCCGGCGCGGGGCGCGAGGATGGGGCCATGACCCCGGCGCTCGCCCTCGACCACGACATCGCGTACCGCGCGGTGCAGGGCCGCGACCCGCGCTTCGACGGGCGCCTCTTCGTCGCCGTCGTGAGCACCGGGATCTACTGCCGCCCCTCGTGCCCCTCGCGCACCCCCAGGCCCGAGAACTGCCGCTTCCACACGACCGCCGCGGCGTGCGTCGCCGCCGGCTTCCGGGCATGCCGCCGGTGCCGTCCCGACGCCCTGCCGGGCTCGCGCGAGTGGGACCTCGACGGCGACCTCGTGGGGCGCGCCCTGCGACGCATCGGGGACGGCGTCATGGACGGCGCCGGCGTGGCAGGGCTCGCCGCGTCGCTGCACGTGAGCGAGCGGCACCTGCACCGGGTGGTCGTGGCGAGCGTGGGGGCGACGCCGGCCCAGCTCGCCCGCACCCGGCGCGCACAGGTCGCGCGCCTGCTCGTCGAGCAGACGAGGTGGCCCATGGCCGACGTCGCCTTCGCCGCCGGGTTCACGAGCGTGCGCCAGTTCAACGACGTCATGCGCACCGAGTTCGGGGCCCCGCCGTCGGCGCTGCGGCCCGTCCCGCGCGCTGACCAGCACCCCGGCGTGGGCCAGGCCGTGCCGGGCGGCGCGGTGACCCTGCGCCTGCGCCACGCCGCGCCCTACGACGCCGAGGCGTTCCTCGCCCACGTGACGGCTCGTGCGGTCCCCGGCCTCGAGGAGGCGGCGGGCGGCGTCGTGCGGCGGGCGGTGCCGACGCGCGGCGGGCACGCGCTGGTGGAGGTCCGACCGGGCGCGAGCCACCTCGCGGCGACGCTCACGGTGCCGGACATCGCCGACGTGCCCCGGGTCGTCGGGCGCCTGCGTCACTGGGCGGACCTCGACGCCGAGCCGCTGCGCGTCGCGACCGTGCTGGGCGAGGACCCGCTCCTGGCGCCGCTGGTCGCGCGGCGGCCCGGCCTGCGCGTCCCGGGCACCGTCGACCCCGCGGAGCTCGCGGTGCGCACGGTCCTGGGGCAGCAGGTCAGCGTGGCCGCCGCGCGCAC
>NZ_JACEXH010000106.1:0-11814 GCF_014525465.1 Actinotalea sp. JY-7885
GCGCCGACGCCGACGCCGACGCCGGCGCCGAGCCCGGCGCCCCCGCCCGCCGTGGGCGCCGTGGAGCCGACGGCGGCCACCACCGGTGTGCCCGACGGCACGCCGCTCACGCGGCACGACGGGGACCTGGTGATCACCGAGCCCGGGACCGTCATCGACGGCAAGGACATCCACGGCTTCGTCTCGATCCGCGCGGCCGACGTCACGATCCGCAACTCCGTGGTCCGGGGGAGCGGGACCGGCTCCTACAGCACCGGTCTGGTGAGCTGCCTCGACGCGGCCTGCCGCGGCGCCGTCATCGAGGACACCACCCTCGTGCCCAAGCAGCCGTCGCCGTGGATCACGGGCATCCTCGGGCACGACTACACCGCCCGGCGCGTGGACGTGCACCACGTCGTGGACGGCTTCGGCATCTTCGACACCGGCAACGGCGGGGGACCCGTCGACGTGGTGATCGAGAGCAGCTGGTGCCACGACCTCAGCTACTTCGCCCGCGACCCGCAGCAGGACGGCGGGCCGAGCCACAACGACTGCATCCAGATCCAGGGCGGTTCGGCGATCCGCATCACGGGCAACAGCCTCGAGTCGTTCATGTCGACCGCCGTGGGCGACCAGAGCTACGACGCCCGCAACCGGGGCGCCGGCCTCATGGTGACGCCGACGGTCGCGCCGGTGACCGGTGCCACGGTGACGAAGAACTGGTTCGACGGGGGCTACGCCTCGGTCTCGGTCTCGCGCGGTGGCTACGAGCGCATGCACTTCGGCACGCTCACCGGGAACCGTTTCGGGCGGAACCAGTTCGACCACGGACGTGGCTCCCGGTACGTCATCCGGGTGCGCGAGGGCGTCACGTTCGACTCGTCGCTCACGGGGAACGTCTGGGCGGACGGGGCCGGACCGCTCGCGCTCGGGCGCGACCTCGGCATCCGGTACGACCCGTGACGGCTCCGCCGTGCGACCGCGCGGCGCGGCGGGGCGGCGGTCCTGCACGTGGCGGTGGCGCCCGGTGCCCGGTGCATGACCCGGAAACTGCGCGGGCGAGCCATTCGCGGACGGTCCCGAGATATTCCGTCGTAATGTCCGAATAACCCGGACCGGGCTGATCCGTGCGGGTGACGCCACCTCGACGTGCTGGACCGGCGGAAATGGCCCACGTACGATCCGGTGGTCCACGAGAATGGCAAACCTGTCGCGAGGCAGGGGCGCAAAGCCATGGAACCCCCGCGGTCCGCCAGGCTACCGAATCGACGGAGCACCTCCTGTGCTTGAGCCTCGACCGTCCCGCTCGGCCCGGCGCGGCGCACGCGCGCCCTCCGGCCGTCGCGCGATGGTGGCGCTCGCCCTGGCCGGCGTGCTGGTCGCCACACCGACGGCCGCCGCGGAGGTCGCCCCGACGCCCACCGTCGCGGCTCGCGCCACCGTGGCCGTCCCGGCGGCCACGCCCTCGGCCGGCGATGTCCTCGCGCCCGCGGACGCGGCGCCCTTCGCGGCCGTCACCCTGACGGGGGCGCCGGTTCCGGGCGCGCTCGACATGCCCGCCGCCGCGGCGTCGAGCAGCCAGGTCCCGTCGGCGTACGCGCTCGCGCCGGCCCCCCTCGTGACGGCGCCGGCCCCGGACGTGGTGAAGCCGGACGCGTCGAGCACGGGCGTGAGGGCGGGCTCGCGGCTCCAGACCCATCGTGGGGACATCGTGGTGACGCAGCCCGGCACGGTGCTGGAGAACCTGGACGTGTACGGCTTCGTGACCGTGAAGGCCGCCGACGTGACCATCCGCAACACGCGCGTGCGTGGCAGCGGTCCGGGGTCCTTCGACACCGGTCTGATCAACGCCAACGACGCGCGCGTCAAGAACCTGGTGGTCGAGGACGTCACGCTGGTCCCCGACTTCCCGTCGTACTGGATCAACGGGATGCTCGGTCACGACTACACCGCGCGGCGCGTGAACACCTGGAACGTGGTCGACGGGTTCGGCATCTACAACATCCACGGCACGGCGGCGAACGTGCGGGTCGAGTCGAGCTACGTCCACGACCTGGCCTACTTCTCGCCGGACCCGAACCACTCGGACAACCAGACGCACAACGACGCGATCCAGATCCAGGGTGGCTCCAACATCCAGATCCTCGGGAACACGCTGTCGGTGTGGCGGTCCACGACGGCCGGGACGCAGAACTACGCATACCCGCAGGGTGGATTCGGTGTGATCCTGACGCCGAACGTCAATGCGGTGACGAATTCTCGGATCGACGGGAACTGGGTGGACGGGGCGCACATCCCGATCAAGCTGGTGACGTCCCAGAAGACCGGTCCGATGAACTTCGGTGAGGTCACCAACAACACGTTCGCCCGGGACATGCGCAACACGCCCATGGCGGGGAAGAACAACTGGTTCACGGTGCTCACCACGCCCGACCTGACGGTCATCACCAGCGGGAACGTCTACGCGGACGACGGCACAGCCATCGAGGTCCGCCGCGACAGCGGCACGGGCACCGCTCCCTGACCGGCCGCCGGCCCGGTGCCGGGCCGGGTGCTGGCCACCCCGAGCGCCAGCGCCACCCACAGGATCATGCCGACCGCGGACCGCGACGCGAGGGCGCTGTAGGTGAGCGGCAGGAGGAACGCGATCAGCGCTCCCTGGCGCGCCCCCGGGAGGCGGTCCCCACGCGTCCAGGCCCGGACCACGAGCACGGCCTGGGCACCGAAGTACAGGACGGCGAAGACGGTCCCGATGTCGACCGCGTACATGAGGAACGAGTTCTCGAGGCTCGTGGCGAGGCCACCCTGCGACGCGATCCGGTAGCTCGACGTCAGGCCGTGGCCGACGACCGCGTACTCCCGCCACGTCCGGCCGAAGAAGCTCAGGGCGTCGGTGCGGGCGCCGGTGGATCCCGTGTCGTCCGCGAAGCGTTCCCCGACGCCCTCGACGAGGCTCGTGGACAGCAGCGCCGCGGCGCCCCCGGCGAGGGCGCACAGCCCGAGCAGCCGGGCGTGCGCCGGCGCCGGGGAACGCAGCACCACCCACACGGCCACGACCGCGATGACGACGACGCCCGAGCGTGACTGGGTGATCGCGACGCCGGCGGCGAAGAGCGTGACGAGGGCCAGCTGGAGCGACGTGCGCCGCAGTCCCACGATGAGCGGCGCGGTCACGCACAGGAACATGGAGAGCGTCAGCGGGTGGTCGAACGTGGCCATCCAGCGGTCGAAGCCCTCGCGCCGGAACCACCACCGGGTCTCGTGCGAGCTCTGGTACAGCAGGATGCTCCCCGCGAACCACTGCACGACGGCGAGCGCGGCGGCCGCGCCGCCCAGCGCGAGCAGCGCCGTCCGCACCTGGGTCAGGCGCCCCGCGTCCCCGTCGACGACCGCCAGCACGAGGAGGAAGAGCGCGAGCGGGGCCACGACGACGTCGAGCAGGAGGGCGAGGCCACCCGAGCCGGCCTGCACGGTGGTGAAGGCCGCGACCGCCGTCACGAGGCCGAGGGTAAGCACGAGCAGGACGTGCTCGCCGGCCACCTGGGAGAGGCGCCGGGGCGCGTGCATGGCCTGCGCGACGAGCATGGCGACGACCAGCCAGGCGGCCGGGTGCATGCCGAGCGGGCCCGTCTCGTGCCCGGTGACGAGGTGGCCGGCTGCGGCGGGGATGCCCACCCACAGGCCGAGGATCGCGACGAGGGTCACGACCGGTCGGCGGCGCGTCGCCCAGGCGAGCGCCGCGCACCCACCCGCCCAGAGTGCGAGCAGCATCTCAGCGGTCGGCGCGGACGGACCGTTCCGGGGCCGCCTCACCGGCCGTGCGGCGTTCGGCCCCCGGGTCCTCGTCGGCCGGGGCTGGGCGCCAGACTGGCGTGCCCGGAGCCAAGGGCAGGCCGTCCGCGGGTGTCTGCTCGCGGGTCGTCGGCGAAGCCTCCTGGTCCTGCGCGTCGCCCGGGGCGCGCGGCGCGCGCCCCGTCGTCGCGTACGCCGAGGCGCCGTATCCTCCCGCGGTCACCGCGCTCGGCGCGCCGTTGAGGATCGTGCCCGCCAGCGGTGCACCGACCGCGGCGAGCCCTTCCACGGCGGCGCGTGCCTGCTCGCGCGTCGTCCCGCCGTACCGGACGACGAGGACGACGATGTCCGCGTGGGTCGCGACGACCGACGCGTCGGTGACCGGCAGCACGGGAGGGGTGTCCACGACGATCGTCTCGAAGCGTCCGCGGAGCTCGGTCACCAGCTCCCGCATCGCGTCGCTGCCGAGCAGCTCGGACGGGTTCGGTGGCAGCGTGCCGGCGGCGAGCACCTGGAGGCCGTGCTGGCCCCAGGGCTGCAGCACGTCGTCGACCTTCACGGCACCGGCCAGGACGTTGGTCAGCCCGGCGGAGCCCTCGATCCCGAGCCGCTGCGCGACCATGGGCCGGCGCATGTCCGCCTCCACCAGCAGGACGGACCTGCCGGCCTCGGCGAGCGTGATCGCGAGGTTGCAGGCGGTCGTCGTCTTGCCGTCGCCCGGGACCGCGGACGTGACCACCACGACCTGCATCCGCTTCGTCACGGCGCTGAACGTCAGGTTCGTCCGCAGCTGGCGGTACGCCTCCGCCCGGGGCGAGCCCGGCTCCGCGTCCACGATGAGCAGCTCGCCGGCCCCACCGCGGCGCCGGCGCCCTTCGGCGCCGATCGTGGCGAGCGTGGGCAGCCCGGTCGCCCGCTTGAGGTCGTCGAGGCTGCGGACGGTGCGGTCCAGCATCTGGCGGGCGATCGACAGCGCCAGCCCGAGGGCGATCCCGGCGAGCGCCGCGACGCCGATGTTGAGCGTCGTCCGCGGCGAGATGGGCTCGGGGTTCAGCGTCGGCCCCGAGATCACGGTGAGCGACACGCTGGCCCCGCTCGCCGCATCCGTGCTGTCGAGGCGGGAGATCAGCGGGCCGAACTCGGTGGCGATCGCCTCGGCGATCCGCAGCGCGCGGTCGGTCTCGGTGTCCGTCACGGTCGCGGTGAGCAGGATCGTCTCCGGGTCCACCAGCGCCGACACGCGCGACGTCACCTCGGCGGGCGTGAGGTCGATGTCCGGCTGCGCGGCGACCTCCTGGGCGAGGAGCTCGCTGCTGAGCACGCCGACGTAGGAGTTGATGCGGCGCTGCGCGAACTCGTCCGCCTGCAGGGCCGTCCCGGTGTCCGTGGAGGCCGCGACGAAGAACGTCACCGTGCTCTCGTAGACGGGCGTCATGCGGCTGCTGACGTAGGCGGCGATGCCGACGGTCGCGAGCAGCGTGAGCACCGTGATCCACCAGTGCTTGCGGATCGCGCTGAGGTGATCGGTCAGCTCCACGCTCTGCTCCTCGCTCGGACCGACGGCGGTCGCCGCTGGGCACACCGGTCGTCCGCCTCCCGCCCAGGCGTCATCCTCACATAACGGACTTCTCCGCGGGGGTGCTGTCAGCCGTTCGGCCCAGACTTCACCCCCGATCGGCGGCGGCCGTGCGGGCCGCGGCCGCGTCGCACCGTGACCTCCTAGGATGCTCGCGTCGGGCACCGCCCGGGAGGAGGCGCCTGGCATGGTGAGCTCGGGGCGGTCTGCGCGGCCGCTCGTCGTCGTGCCGACCTACAACGAGGTGCGGTCGCTCGAGGACGTCGTCGGCCGGGTCCGGCGCGAGGAGCCCGCTGCCCACGTGCTCGTCGTGGACGACGGCTCGCCCGACGGCACCGGTGCCGTCGCCGACGCGCTGGCCGAGCGGGACGACCACGTCCACGTGCTGCACCGGACGCAGAAGGCCGGCCTCGGTGCGGCCTACCTGGCGGGTTTCGCCTGGGCGGCGGCGCGTGACCACGACGCCGTCGTGGAGATGGACGCCGACGGCTCCCACCTGCCCGAGCAGCTGCCGGCGCTGCTCGACGCGCTCGCCGACCCGTCGGTCGACGTCGTGCTCGGCTCGCGCTGGGTCCCGGGGGGGCGCATCGTGCACTGGCCGTGGCACCGCGTGCTCCTGTCCCGAGTCGGCAGCGGGTACGCGCGCACGGTCCTGGGGCTGCGGGTCCGCGACGTGACGTCCGGGTACCGCGTGTACCGGGCGCACGTCCTGGCGGCCCTGGTGCAGGAGGAGGTCGCCAGCCAGGGCTACTGCTTCCAGATCGACCTGCTGCGCCGCGCCGTGGCGGGCGGTCACCGCGTGGTCGAGGTCCCGATCACGTTCGTCGAGCGCGAGCAGGGTGAGTCCAAGATGAGCCGCGCGATCGTGATCGAGGCCGTGCGGCTCGTCACCTGGTGGGGTCTGGAGCGGCTCGTGCGACGGGACGACCGGCGGCGTCGGCCGGGTGCGCGGGCCCGGTGAACACCAGCCAGCGGTAGCACACGTACCGCAGCGCCGTGCCGAGCGCGACGCCCACGACGTTCGCCGCGATGTTGTCGGCGAGCGGGGAGGTCAGGCCCAGCACGTACCGCGACACGGCGAGCGTCGCCACGGCCGCGGCGGCACCGAGGCCGTTGACGCCCAGGAAGAGGACGAGCTCGCGGACGGGTCGGGAGGTGCGCCCTCCGGCGAAGGCCCAGTAGCGGTTGCCCACCCAGGACGCGAGCGTCGCCACGAGGGAGGCGACGACCTTCGCCGTGAGCGGCTTGTCGGCGAGCAGCTCCCCGGGGCCCAGGAGGAGCAGGTTGAAGACCGTGACGTCGACGACGTACGCCGCACCGCCCACGGAGCCGAAACGCGCCAGCTCGCGCACGCGCGCGTGCCGGGACACGCGCCGCAGGCGGCCCGCGAGGGGCATCCCTCCACCTGTCGCGCCGCCGGCGCCGGCGGCGTGATGCGCTCCCTGCGTGCCGGTCATCGCCACGATCCTAGGCGAGCCGTCGTGCGGTGGCGGGCGGCCTCGCCACCGGCCCGGCGCGTGTCGCAGGGCGCTCGTAGAATGGAGGCACCACCCCGGTCCGGACGGATCCGGGGTCGTCGTGCTGTGCCCGTGCTGTGCCCGTGCTGTGTCTCGAAGGGACCCATGAACCTCACCGGAGTCCTGCCCGTCCTGCTGCGTGACCCCGCCGCCGCGGCGGCGGTCGAGGCCGCACGCGCCCACCGGGGCCGCGGCGCGCTCGACGTCGTGGCTCCCGCGGGAGCCCGCCCTCCGCTGCTGGCGGCCGTCACCGACGCGGTCGGTTCGGCGCGCCCCGGGACGCAGGCGCCACCCGTCGTCGTCGTCACGGCGACCGGCCGCGACGCCGACGACCTCGCGGCGGCGCTGCGGTGCTACCTGGCCGACGACGACGTCGCCGTGCTGCCCGCCTGGGAGACGCTCCCGCACGAGCGGCTCTCGCCGCGCAGCGACACCGTCGCGCGCCGGCTCTCGGTCTTCCGCCGGCTGGCCCACCCGCAGGGCGAGGGCCAGTCCGGTCCCGTCCGGGCGCTCGTCGTCCCCGTGCGCGCCCTGCTCCAGCCGGTGGTGGAGGGCCTGGGGGACCTCGAGCCCGTCTCGCTGCACGCCGGGGACCAGGTCGACCTCGACGACGTCGCGAACCGCCTCGTCGGCGCCGCCTACACGCGCGTCGACATGGTGGAGCGCCGCGGCGAGTTCGCGGTCCGCGGCGGCATCCTCGACGTCTTCCCGCCGACGGACGACCACCCCCTGCGCATCGAGCTGTGGGGCGACACGGTCGAGGAGATCCGCTGGTTCGCGGTGGCCGACCAGCGCAGCCTCGAGGTCGCCGCGGAGGGCCTGTGGGCCCCGCCGTGCCGCGAGATCCTGCTCACCGAGCCCGTCCGGGCGCGGGCCGCGGCGCTGGTCGCGGAGCTGCCCGGCGCCGCCGAGATGCTCGAGAAGCTCGCCCAGGGCATCGCCGTGGAGGGCATGGAGTCGCTCGCGCCCGTCCTGGTCGAGCGCATGGTGCCGATGCTCGACCTCGTGCCCGACGGCGCGCTGGTCGTCGTCGCGGACCCGGAGCGCGTCCGGCGCCGCGCGCACGACCTCATGGCGACGACCCAGGAGTTCCTCGACGCCGCCTGGACGGCGGCCGCGGCGGGCGGCAGCACCCCGATCGACCTGCGCGCCGCGTCCTTCGCCTCGTACGCCGAGACGCGGGACCTCGCGCTCTCGCGCGACCTCGGCTGGTGGACGATGAGCCCGTTCACGCTGGACGCCGACGCCGTCGAGGCCGCCGGCGAGGGGGCGACGGCCGGGGACGACGACGCCGCGGAGACGCTCGTCGTCGGCGCACGCGACGTGCAGGGCTACCACGGCGACGTCCCGCGCGCGGTGGCCGACCTGCGTGACCTCCAGCGCGACGCCTGGCGCCTGGTCCTGACGACCGAGGGCCACGGTCCGGCCAGTCGCATGGTCGAGCAGCTCTCGGCCTTCGAGGTGCCCGCGCGCCTCGTCGGCGAGCTCGGCGACGAGCCGGAGCCGGGCGTCGTCGTCGTCGTGCCGGCGCGCGCCGGACGCGGCTTCGTCGCGGCCGACCTGCGCCTGGCCGTCTTCAGCGAGGAGGACCTCACCGGGCGTCCCGGCACCTCCACCAAGGACATGCGCTCGATGCCGTCGCGGCGGCGCAACTCGGTCGACCCGCTCGCGCTGCGCGCGGGGGACTACGTGGTGCACGAGCAGCACGGCGTCGGCCGCTTCGTCGAGCTGGTCAAGCGGACCGTGGGCAGCGGGCCGACCGCCGGCACGCGCGAGTACCTGGTGATCGAGTACGCGGCCTCCAAGAAGGGCCAGCCGGGCGACCGCCTGTACGTCCCGACCGACCAGCTCGACCAGGTCACCAAGTACACCGGTGGCGAGTCGCCGACGCTCAACCGCATGGGCGGCTCCGACTGGGCCAAGACGAAGGGCCGCGCGCGCAAGGCGATCCGCGAGATCGCGAGCGAGCTGATCCGCCTCTACTCGGCCCGGATGGCGACGCAGGGTCACGCCTTCGGTCCCGACACCCCGTGGCAGGCCGAGCTCGAGGACGCCTTCGCGTTCGTCGAGACGCCCGACCAGCTCGTCACGATCGACGAGGTCAAGGCGGACATGGAGAAGACGGTCCCGATGGACCGCCTGGTCTGCGGCGACGTGGGCTACGGCAAGACGGAGATCGCGGTCCGCGCGGCCTTCAAGGCCGTCCAGGACGGCAAGCAGGTGGCCGTCCTGGTGCCCACCACGCTGCTCGTGCAGCAGCACCTCGACACGTTCAGCGAGCGCTACGCGCCCTTCCCGGTGACCGTCCGGGCGCTGTCGCGGTTCCAGTCGGAGGCGGAGTCGAAGGAGGTCGTCGAGGGCCTCGCGGACGGCACCGTCGACGTCGTCATCGGGACGCACCGCCTCATCACGGGGCAGGTGCGGTTCAAGGACCTCGGCCTGGTCATCATCGACGAGGAGCAGCGCTTCGGCGTCGAGCACAAGGAGACGCTCAAGCAGCTGCGGACCAACGTCGACGTGCTCGCGATGAGCGCGACGCCGATCCCGCGCACGCTCGAGATGGCGGTCACCGGCATCCGCGAGATGTCGACGCTCGCGACGCCGCCCGAGGAGCGCCACCCGGTCCTGACCTTCGTCGGCGCGTACGACGAGAAGCAGGTGACCGCCGCCATCCGGCGCGAGCTGCTGCGCGAGGGCCAGGTGTTCTACGTCCACAACAAGGTCGAGTCGATCGAGCGGGCCGCGGCCCGCCTCGCCGAGCTCGTGCCCGAGGCCCGCATCGCGACGGCGCACGGGAAGATGGGCGAGCACCAGCTCGAGCGCGTCATCGCCGACTTCTGGGAGAAGCGCTTCGACGTCCTCGTCTGCACGACGATCGTGGAGACGGGCCTCGACATCTCCAACGCCAACACCCTGATCCTGGAGCGCGCGGACCTGCTGGGCCTCTCGCAGCTCCACCAGCTCCGCGGGCGCGTGGGGCGCGGTCGCGAGCGGGCCTACGCCTACTTCATGTACCCGCCCGAGCGGCCGCTCACCGAGACGGCGCACGACCGCCTCGCCACGATGGCCGCGAACACCGACCTCGGCGCCGGCATGCAGATCGCGCTCAAGGACCTCGAGATCCGTGGCGCCGGCAACCTGCTCGGGGGCGAGCAGTCCGGGCACATCGCCGGGGTCGGCTTCGACCTCTACGTGCGCATGGTGGGCGAGGCGGTGGCGGCGTTCCGCGGCGAGACGGAGACGCGTCCGCCCGAGGTCACGCTCGAGCTGCCGGTCGACGCGCACGTGCCGCACGAGTACATCGAGCACGAGCGGCTCCGGCTCGAGGCCTACCGCAAGGTGGCCGACGCGACGACGCCGGAGGCGCTCGAGGCCGTGCGCGCCGAGCTGGTCGACCGGTACGGACCGGTGCCCGAGGCGGTCGAGAACCTGTTCGAGGTCGCCGCCTTCCGCAACACCGCGCGCCAGGTGGGGCTGACCGACGTCACGGCGCAGGGCCGGTACATCCGGTTCGCGCCCGTCGAGCTGCCCGAGTCCGCGCAGCTGCGGCTCAAGCGGCTGTACCCGGGCACGATCCTCAAGCCGGCGATCCGCACGGTGCTCGTCCCCTTCCCGACGACGGCGCGCATCGGCGGCACGCCGCTCGCCGGGCGCGCCCTGCTGGGCTGGGCACGGGACCTCGTCGCCGCCGTCTGGCAGGGCAGCGTGCCGGTCGCGGCCGAGGTGGCGTCCGCCTCCTCGTCCGGGCCGTCGCCGCGTGCGTCGTCGACCGGGCGGCGCTGACCGGCGTGCCTCGTCACCTAGCATGGGCGGGCACACCGGCGCGGGCAGCCGCGGCCGGCTCGTCTTCCAGGAGGTCCGGGTGAGGGTTCGACCGTCCGTCGTCGGCGTGGGTGTCGCCGCCGCGCTGCTGCTGTCCGGGTGCGCGGGGGACCCGTCCGCGGCCGCCGTCGTCGACGGGCGCACGATCACGCGCGCCGAGCTGGAGGCCGCGCAGGCCGACCTCGCCGCCCTGAGCGGCGAGGTGCCCGCGGGCGACCTGCTCACGACCATGGCCGTCGCGCCGCTCTACATCGACGCGGCCGCCGCCGAGGGCGTCGGCGTGTCCGCCGACCAGGCGCGCGGCGTCGTCGCCCAGAGTGCGGCGGGCGGGCCGGGCGCGGAGCGCGAGCTCGCGGACTCGACCGTCGAGGTCTTCCGGATGATCCTGGCCATCAACGCGCTCACCGCGGCACCGGGCGGCGAGGAGGCGCTCGCCGAGGTCGACGAGGCGGCCCGCGAGCTCGACATCGAGGTCAACCCCCGGTACGGCGAGTTCGACCCCGAGTCGGGCGAGGTGGTGCCGCTCGCGCAGCCGTGGCTCGTCGCCGAGACCCCGGAGCCCGCGGCCGAGTGACCGTGCCGTCCACCGGCGCCGGACCGGACGCCCGCGAGGGCGGCGCAGGCCTGGCCGACCTCGTCGCGGTGATGGACCGGCTGCGTTCGCCCGGCGGCTGCCCGTGGGACGCCGAGCAGACGCACAGGTCGCTCACGCGGTACGCCGTCGAGGAGGTCCACGAGCTCGTCGAGGCGATCGAGACGGACGACCGCGCGGCACTGCGCGAGGAGCTCGGCGACGTGCTGCTCCAGGTGGTCTTCCACGCGCGCATCGCGTCCGAGCACCCGAGCGAGCCCTTCGACGTCGACGACGTCGCGGCCGGCGTCGCCGCGAAGCTGCGCCGGCGCCACCCCCACGTCTTCGCGGGCACCGTGGTGCGCGACGCGGCCGAGGTCTCGTCGCGCTGGGACGAGATCAAGCGGGCCGAGAAGGGCCGGACCTCGGCGCTCGACGGCGTCCCCGCCGCGCTCCCCGCGCTCGCGCGGGCGCAGGCGGTGCTCTCGCGGGCCGGCCGCTCGGACTCCCCGGCGGTGGGCGAGGTGCTCGCCGGTGCGCGCCGGGCCGCGGAGCCC
>NZ_JACEXH010000107.1:0-11685 GCF_014525465.1 Actinotalea sp. JY-7885
CGCGCTCGGGGCGCTCGCCGCCCCGGCGGTCGCGCTGCTGCGTCCCCTCGGCGGGCTCGCCCGCGGCAACGTCACCCGCACGCCGCGCCGCACGGCGAGCACGGCCGGCGCGCTGGTGATCGGCATGGCGCTGGTCGGCGCCGCCGGGGTGATCGCCGCGTCGACCCAGGCCTCGACGCGCGCGATCGTGGAGAGCGAGTCGACCGCTGACCTGCTGCTGCGCTCCGCGACGCGCGACGTCCCGGCGGAGCTGATCGCCGACGCCGCGCAGGTGGACGGCGTGGCGGCCGTCGACCCGCTGCGCATCACGGTGGCGCTGGTCGACGGCGAGCAGACGCCCGTCGCGGGGGCGCCGGCCGGCATCTTCGACCGCTCGCTCGACGTCGAGCTGGTCGAGGGTGGCGCCGACGCGCTGGAGCGGGGCGAGGCGGTCGTGCAGGACGGGCCCGCCGAGGAGCGCGGGTGGTCGCTCGGCGACGAGCTCCGGGTCGAGGGGTCCGCGGGCGCGGCGACCGTCACGGTCGGCGCCGTCATCGACTCGCGCGCCGTCGGCGTGCCGCTCGTCCTGCCGCAGGACGTGCTCGCCGCGGTCGCGGTGCCGGGTGAGGGACAGGTCGACACGGCGTTCGTCGTCGTGGAGGACGGCGCCGACGTGGCCGCCGTGCGCGCGGACCTCGTCGACCTGGCGCGCCCGTACGTCGTGGCCACCGTCGTCGACAACGAGGAGTTCGCCGACGAGCTCGCGGGCCAGGTCGACCAGGTCCTCGTGATCCTCTACGCCCTGCTCGCGCTGTCGGTCGTGATCGCCGTGCTCGGCATCGTCAACACGCTCGCGCTCTCGGTCGCCGAGCGGACGCGCGAGATCGGGCTGCTGCGGGCCGTGGGGCTCGGACGGCTCCAGCTGGCGGCCGTGGTCACGATCGAGTCGGTGCTGATCGCGGTCTTCGGCACGGCGCTGGGCCTCGGCGTGGGTGTGGGGCTCGCCGCCACGATGCCGACCGTCTTCGCCGACGACGGCCTCGACACCCTGGCGATCCCGTGGGCGCAGCTCGTCGTGGGTCTGGGGGTCGCCGTCGTCGTCGGCGTGCTGGCGGCCGTGTGGCCGGCCGCGCGCGCCGCCCGGATGGACGTGCTGGACGCGGTCTCCTACGAGTGAGCCGGTCCGGGGTGGCCGCGCGGGCGAACTACTGTCGTGCCGCGGGCCGGCGGCGTCGCCGGCCTGGTCGAGCACCGGAGGAGGCGGAGGACGCATGGGGACGGGTCTGACCATCGGCTACGCCGCGATGCTCGAGCAGTTCCACCCGACCGAGGCCGTCGAGCTCGCGGTGCTGGCGGAGCAGCACGGGTTCTCGGGCGTCATGGCCGCGGACCACTTCCAGCCGTGGGTCCCGCAGCAGGGCCAGTCCGCCTTCGTGTGGAACGTGCTGGCGGCCCTGGGCGAGCGCACGCGCGGCGACCTGGGCCCCGGCGTCACGGCGCCCACGTTCCGCTGGCACCCCGCGATGGTCGCGCAGGCCTCCGCGACGCTCGCGGCGATGTACCCGGGGCGGCACTGGCTGGGGCTGGGCTCGGGCGAGGCGCTCAACGAGCACGTGGTCGCGGGCTACTGGCCGGAGGCGCCGGAGCGGATCAACCGGATGTTCGACGCCATCGACCTCATCACCAAGCTGTTCACCGCCTCGATCGCCGGCAAGGACGTCAAGCACTCGGGGCCCTTCTACACGATGGAGTCCACGCGGCTGTGGACCATGCCCGAGGTCGCCCCGGAGATCCTCGTGGCCACCGCGGGACCGGTCACCGCGCGCCGCGCCGGGCGGCACGCGGACGGGCTCATCACGGTCGGCGCCCCGCTGGAGAAGATCGCGGGGCTCTTCGCCCGGTTCGAGGCGGGGGCGCGCGAGGCGGGCAAGGACCCGGCGACGATGCCGCGCGTGCTCCAGGTGCACCTGTCCTGGGCCCCCACGGACGAGGAGGCGACGGCCAACGCGCTGCGCGAGTGGCCCAACGGCGGGATGCGGTTCCCCAAGGCCGACATCCGCTCCCCGTTCGACTTCGAGCAGATCGCGCGGCTCGTGCGCGCCGAGGACTTCGCCGGTCGGATGGTGATCTCGGCGGACCCGGACGTCCACCGGGCGGCGATCCAGAAGTACGTCGACCTCGGCTTCGACCGGGTCTACCTGCACAACGTCGGCCGCAACCAGCGGGAGTGGATCGAGGTCTTCGGCCGCGACGTGCTCCCGAAGCTGTCGCGGTGAGCGCCCCGCCCGCCCTGAGCGCCGTCGCCCCCGGCGGCGTGCCCGAGGTGCGTCCCGGCGACGACCTCGCCGCGCTCGTCCTCGGCGCCGCGGACGCGGCCGTCTGGCCGGACGGCTCGACCGGGCTGCGCGACGGCGACGTCGTCGTGGTGACGAGCAAGGTCGTCTCCAAGGCCGAGGGGCGGGTCCTGGCCGCGGCGGACCGCGAGGGCGCGATCACGCAGGAGACCGTGCGGCTGGTCGCCAGCCGCCGCCACCCGGGCGGCGTCCTGCGCATCGTGGAGAACCGGCTCGGACTGGTCATGGCGGCGGCGGGCGTCGACGCGAGCAACACGCCCGAGGGCACCGTGCTGCTCCTGCCGATCGACCCGGACGCCTCGGCGCGGGCGCTGCGGGCGCGGCTCCAGGCCGCGACCGGCCGGCGCCTGGGCGTCGTCGTCACCGACACCGCGGGCCGCGCCTGGCGCCGAGGGCTCGTGGACCTGGCGATCGGGGCCGCCGGCGTCGTCGTGCTGGAGGACCTGCGGGGGAGCGCCGACCACCACGGGCGCACCCTGGACGTCACCGTCCGCGCGGTGGCGGACGAGATCGCGAGCGCGGCCGAGCTGCTGACGGGCAAGACGTCGCAGCGTCCGGTCACGGTGGTCCGCGGGCTGGGCCACCACGTCCTGCCGCCCGACGACGACGGCGCGGGTGCCGGGTCGGTGGTGCGGCCGGCGGCCGAGGACCTGTTCCGCGAGGGCAGCGCCGAGGCGTACGCCCGCGGCTACGCCGCAGGGCTGGCCGCGGCCCGGGACACCGCGGGCGGGGTCAGCGCGGGCGGCGTCAGCGGGAGCGCGCCGCGGCCTTGAGCGCCTTCTTGGTCGCGCGGACCTCGAGCAGCGAGGCCTCGTCGGTGACGTCGGCGATCGAGCGGCGCGAGCCCTCCTCGCCGTAGGCGACGGCGGCCTCGCGCCAGCCGGCGGGCGTCACGCCGCGCCGCTTGCCGAGCAGGGCCAGGAAGATCCGGGCCTTCTGGTCGCCGAAGCCCGGCAGCGCCGTGAGGCGGCGCAGCACCTCGCGGCCGTCCGGGTCGCCGTCCCGCCACAGGCGCGTGACGTCGCCGTCGTAGGTGTCGACGACGGCCCTCGCGACGGCCTGGACACGGCCCGCCATCGAGCCCGGGTAGCGGTGGACCGCGGGCGGCGTCGCGCACAGCGCGGCGAACTGCTCGGGGTCGGCGTCGGCCACGGCGCGCGGGTCGAGCGTGCCGAGCCGGTCGGCGATCTTGCGCGGTCCGGCGAAGGCGGTCTCCATCGCGACCTGCTGGTCCAGGAGCATGCCGAGGAGCAGCGCGAAGGGGTCGGCGTCGAGCAGCGCGTCGGCCTCGGGGTCGCCGGTGAGCCAGAGGGTCTGCGTCATGGCGTCCATGGTGCCACCGGTCGGCGGCGGGTCAGCCCGCCGGCGAGAACGTCAGGACGGGGCGACCCGTCTCGGGGTGCTCCAGCACGACGCACCGCACGCGGTAGACGGGTTCGAGGACCTCCGGGCGCAGGACCTCGCCCACGCTGCCCGCCGCGACGACGCGGCCCTCGGCCAGGAGCACCACGTGGTCGCACGCCTGCGCGGCGAGGTTGAGGTCGTGCAGCGCGGCGACGACCGTGACGCCGCGCGCGGTCAGGCGGTGCACGACGGCGAACGTGTCGAGCTGGGCGTGCACGTCCAGGTGGTTCGTGGGCTCGTCGAGCAGCAGCAGCTCGGGCTCCTGCGCGAGGGCGCGCGCCAGGTGGACCCGTTGGCGCTCGCCGCCCGAGAGCGTCGCGAGCAGGCGGTGGGCGAACGCCTCGGCTCCCGCCTCGCGCAGGGCGCTGTCGGCGACCTCGTGGTCGTGCGCGCCCAGGCCGCCCCAGCGCGAGCCGTGGGGCGTGCGGCCGAGCAGGACCGCGTCGCGCACGGTCAGCGGCGCCTGGGCGGCCGAGTCCTGCTCGACCAGCGCGACCCGTCGTGCGCGCTCGCGGCGACCCAGGGCGAGGAGGTCGACGTCGTCGAGGCGCACGCCGCCGTCGTCGGGCGCGGTCACGCCCGCCACCAGGCGCAGGAGGCTGGACTTGCCCGCGCCGTTGGGCCCGAGCAGGCCCGTCAGGGCGCCGCGCGGGGGCGTGCAGTCGACGCCGTCGACGATCATCCGGCCGCCGACGGACCAGGCGAGGTGGTCCAGGTGCAGGCTCATCCGAGCTCCACCGAGCGGCGGCGCCACAGCAGGAGCGCGAACACGGGGGCGCCGAGGAAGGCGGTGACGATGCCCACGGGCAGCTCGCGCGGCTCGAACAGGCTGCGCGCCGCGGTGTCCGCCCAGACGAGGAACGTCGCGCCCGCGAGCGCCGCGACGGGCAGCAGGCGGCGGTGCGCGGCGCCGACCAGCAGCCGCACGCCGTGGGGGAGGATCAGGCCGATGAAGCCGATCGAGCCGCTGACCGCCACGAGCGCGCCGGTGAGCAGGGCCACGACCGTCAGCAGGGTCCAGCGGGTGCGGGCGACGTGGATGCCCAGCGCACCCGCGGCGGTGTCGCCGAAGGCGAAGGCGTCGAGCGTCCGGCCGCTGAGGACCAGGACCGTGCCGAGGACGAGCACCGCGAGCCCCGCGATCGCGACCGACGACCAGCTCGCGCCGGCGAGCGAGCCCATGAGCCAGGCGAGGATCTCCCGGTAGGAGTCGCCCGTCGCGGACCAGAAGATGACGAAGGACGTGCCGGCCGCGCACAGCTGCGCGACCGCGAGGCCGGCCAGGATCGTGCGGGCCGGGGTGAGGGTGCCGAGCGAGCCGGCCAGGCCGAGCGCCGCGGCGAGGGCCAGCACGGCGCCCGCGAACGCGGCGACCGGCAGGAGCACGCTGATCCCCAGGACGAGGACGGCAACCGCACCGAGCGAGGCGCCCGAGGAGAGGCCGAGGAGGTAGGGGTCCGCGAGCGGGTTGCGCGTCAGGCTCTGCATCACGGCGCCCGCGACCGCCAGGCCCGCGCCCACCGCGGCGGCGGTGAGGACGCGCGGCAGGCGCACGTCCCACACGATGCCGTCGAGGAGGAGGCCGAGCGGCGGCTCGGTGACGCGACCGGTGAGCAGGTCGTCGAGATGGTGCGCGACCGAGCCCCACACGTCCGCGGGCGCGATGCCCGCGGGGCCGACCGTGACCGCGAGCGTCATCGATGCGAGCAGCACGAGCAGCGCGGCCACCAGGACCAGCGCCGTGGGTGCGCGGCGCCCACCGTCGGCCGCGCGGCGGGCCTGCGTCGTCCCGGCTGCCCGGGCGCTGGTCGTCCGCACCTCAGACGTCGAGCGCGGCGAGCTGCTCGGCGAGGTCCGCCGCGGCGTCCACGTTGCGCACCCCCGCCTCGGAGGCCGGGAACGGCACGACGAGGTAGCGCTCCTCGCGGACCGCCGTGAGGTTGGCGGTCGCGGGGCTGCCGGCGAGCAGCTCGCGCTTCTGGTCCGCGCTGTTCCAGGCGGAGTCGACGAGCACGATGACGTCCGGGTCGTCCTGCGCGACCTGCTCCCAGCTGAACGACGCCCACGTGTCCTGCACGCCGGCGGCGATGTTCGTCAGGCCCACGGTGTCGAGGAGCATCTGCGGCGCGCCGATGCCGGCGCCCACGTAGGGCACGTCGGTGCCCGAGGAGTACCACAGGGCCGTGAGGCCGCGGTCGTCGCGGGCCACGGCGGCCAGGGCCTCGCGCTGCTCGGCGACCAGTGCGTCGCCGTCCTCGGGCACGCCGAGCATCGCCGCGACCTCGGTGATCTCGGCGAAGACGTCGTCGAACGTGAGGCGCTCGGGCTGGTACGCCGGGTCCTTGCAGGCCGACGGCGACACGTACGTCGCGACGCCCAGGCCCGCGAGGGTCGCGCGGTCGCCGGCGCCCTCGGCGGTGAGGTTGGACTCCCACCCGGCGTAGACCAGGTCGGGCAGCGTCTCGAGCACGACCTCGGCGGCGGGCACCTTGTCGGCCAGGACGGGCAGCGTCTCCGCCTCGGCCGCGAGGGCCTCGGGCGCGGGCCCGTCGGGGAACGCCGTGCCGACGACGCGGTCGCCGGCGCCGAGGGCGAGGACCATCTCCGTCGCGCTCGACTTGATCGTCACGACGCGCTCGGGCGGCGCGTCGAGAGTGACCTCGACGCCGCAGTTGTCGAGCGTGAGCGGGAAGTCGCCGGTGGCCGTGGCGGCGGGCGCTGCCGAGGGCTCGGGCGGGGCCTCGCCCGCCGTCGTCGAGCCCGCGCACCCGGCGAGGGCGAGGACCAGGGCCCCCGCGACGAGGGGCAGCGACCGGGCGGGCGCGGAGGTCGAAGGCGCCGTGGTGGAACGCGCAGTGGACGGCGCTGTGGTGGACGGCGCTGTGGTGGACGGCGCTGTGGTGGAAGGCACTGTGGGGCGACGCACGGCTGCTCCAGGTCGATGAACGAGGGCGGCCGACCATCTGCCGGCGGAAGGACCGCGACCCAGTGCCAGGTCGGGGACGGGGCCAGTACGGGCCCCGGGTCCGCTCCCATCGTAGGGGCAGGTGGCAGGGTGTCGGCATGACACCTGGCACGTGGACCGCAGCCCGTCCCACCGCGCCGACGGCGGGGGTCCGCCGATGAGCGCGCCGCTGCGGGCGGTCGTCACCGGGGCGTCGTCGGGCATCGGCGCCGCGACGGTCCGTCGCCTGCGCGCGGAGGGGTGGGACGTCGTCGCCGTCGCCCGGCGCGGCGACCGCCTCGCGGCGCTCGCCGCCGAGACGGGTGCGACGGCGCTGGCGGCGGACGTCACGTCCGACGACGACGTCGCCCGCCTCGTCGCCGAGGTCACCGCGGCGGGGCCGGTGCACGCGGTGGTCAACAACGCGGGCGGCGCCCTGGGCACCGACCCGGTCGAGTCCGGGTCGATCGCCGACTGGTCCGCGATGTACGAGGTCAACGTGCTCGGCACGTTGCGCGTGACGCAGGGCTTCCTGCCGGCGCTGCGAGCGAGCGGGCGCGGCGACGTGCTGGTGCTGACGTCGACGGCCGCGCACGGCACCTACCCGGGCGGGGGCGGCTACGTGGCGGCCAAGCATGCCGAGCGGCAGATCGCCACGACGCTGCGGCTCGAGCTCGTCGGCGAGCCGGTGCGGGTCATCGAGATCGCGCCCGGGATGGTGCACACCGAGGAGTTCTCGCTCACCCGGTTCCGCGGCGACCGGGCGGCCGCGGACGCCGTCTACGCCGGCGTCGACGAGCCGCTCGTGGCCGACGACGTCGCCGACGCGATCGTGTGGACGCTCACCCGTCCGCACCACGTGAACGTCGACACGCTGGTCATCCGGCCGCGCGCGCAGGTGTCGAACACGCAGGTCGCGCGGCCCTGAGCGGTGGGGCGGGCGGCTGCTACCCGGCGTCGTCCCGCTGAGCCGTCACCCCGACGCTCACGTCACCACCGGTGAGCGAGCGGTCGAGGCAGTCGAGGACGCGGCGCACGTCGTCCTCGTCCGCTTCGGGCGTGAAGGTGGCCGCCGCCCTCGAGGCCGGCATGTCGGCCGTCATGTGCGACTCCGCGACCGACTCGTCCTCGACGCACGGGGTCCAGTCGCCCTCGGGGTAGGTGATGCCGACGACCCAGACCTCCCCGGGCCCCGTGGGCGGTACCTCCCATCGCTCCTGCCCGCAGCCGGCGAGCGGGAGGACCGCGACCACCGCCGCGAGCCAGCCCGCCGTCGCCCGTCGCTGTGCTCCGGTACGCATGCCCACCTCCTGCCGTCACAGCGCCTGTGTGCTCGAGTCCTGACCGCTTGCAGGGACGTGGTGCCCGACAACGCGGGGACATCCGGGGAGCTCGTCGGTCGCTCGTCGTGCGTGCGCTCGCCACGGCCCGCCGGGTGGCTCACCTCCACGGTGCCGTCTTCACGGACGTAGGTCGTGGTCTCGCCGTAGATCCGCGGATCGACGGTTCCCAGGACCTGGCCGGTGGTCCGCCCCTCGTACCGAACCGGCACGCCGTCGCGTGCCGCGAATGTGTGAGGCTCGGCGGCCGGACGCGCCGGGCCCCGCCACGACGTGGACGCCGCCTCGTAGGAAGATGTTCGGATGTTCGAGGGCTTCGACGAGTTGTACGTTGACGTCCCAGGTGGTGTCCGGCTCCGGGCTCGCCGGGGAGGGACCGGGGCCCCGGTCGTGCTGCTGCACGGGCACCCGCGCACCCACACCACCTGGTACCGGGTCGCGCCGCTGCTCGTCGCGGCCGGGCACACCGTCGTCTGCCCGGACCTGCGCGGCTACGGCCGGTCAAGCAAACCCGCGACCACGCCCGATCACGCGCCGTACAGCAAGCGGGCGATGGCTGGTGACGTGCTAGCTCTGATGCGCCACCTCGGGCACGAGCGGTTCGCTGTCGTCGGTCATGACCGCGGCAGCTACGTGGCGTTCCGGCTGGCTCTGGACGCGCCGCAGGCGGTCGGCGCGCTGGTCGTGCTCGACGGCGTGCCGATCGGTGAGGCACTGGCCCGCGCCGACGCCCGGTTCGCGCAGGCATGGTGGCACTGGTGGTTCTACGCGCAGCCGGACAAGCCCGAGCGCGCGATTCTGGCTGACCCATCGGCGTGGTACGGCGGGGACCCAGACCGGATGGGCCCGGAGAACTACGCCGACTTCAGCAGCGCCGTCCACGATCCTGCGACGGTGCTCGCGATGGTGGAGGACTACCGCGCGGGGCTCGGGGTGGACCGCGCCGCCGACGACGCAGATCGAGCGGCCGGCCGCCAGATCACCTGCCCCACCCTCGTCCTGTGGTCCACGCGCGACGACATGGAGCAGTTGTACGGCGACGTCCTCGAGGTCTGGCGGCCGTGGACCACCAGCTTGCACGGGCACTCGATCGAAAGCGGGCACCACATGGCCGAGGATGCCCCACGCGACCTCGCGGACTCCGTCTCCAGCTTCCTCAGCATGCCCGGCCTCGCTGAACTGTCCCGGTAGTCGATCTGCAACAAGATCCGCCTTCGGCGCCGTCGCGCGGAGGCCCATGCCCGGGTCGTGTCGGTGGTCGCCCGTAGTGTGCCGGTATGTCCAGGTCGCGGGTTCTCGGTGGTGCGGCCGGTGCGCCGCGTCCCGAGGGTGGCGGTGGTGGCCGTGAGGTGGATCCGCAGGTCGATGCGTGGTTGTGGGCGGTGCGTCACCCGCTGGCCTCCGAGCTGGCCGAGGCGGCACCGGGCGCCGGGCTGGCCGAGCGGTTGGCGGGGTTGGAACCGGCCGACGTCGACGAGGCGGGCCTGGTGGAGGCCCTCGCCGCGTGGGAGCGGGTGGTCTCGTGGGCGGTCGCCGGGCAGGCGCGGGTTATCGCCGAACTGGCCTCGCGTGAGCGCGGTCCGCGCGGGGAGTTCCTGGCCGAGGAGGTCGCGGTCGCGTTGTCGGTGACCCGCCGCGTCGCGGAGGACAAGGTCGCCTTGGCCGTGGGCCTGGGCCGGATCCCCGCGGCCGCGGACGCGCTGGCGGGCGGCCAGGTCGACGTGCGGCGGGCGACGGTGCTGTGCGAGGAGCTCGCGCACGTGCCCGACGACGTGGCCCAGGAGGTGAGCGTCGCGGTGCTGCCCGGTGCGGGCTCGTGCACCGCCCCGCAGCTGCGGGGCCGGCTGCGGCGCCTGGAGCTGCGCCGTGACCCCGACGGTGCGCACAAGCGCCACGTCCAGGCGCGAGAGCAGCGGCGCGTCGAGCTCCACCCGGCGCCCGATGCGATGGCGTGGTTGAGCGCGTACCTGCCCGCGGACGAGGCGGTGGCCATCCACACCGGCCTGACCGCCCTCGCGGGCGACGCGTCGCCGGGCGACGAGCGGACGCTGGACCAGCGCCGCGCGGACGCGCTGGTCGATGTGACCACGCGGTGGTTGGACGCCGGGGTCCACCCCGACGGGGCGGCGTTGTCGGCGCGGCAGGGCCGTCGCCCCCACCTGGCGGTCACCGCCTCGGCGGCCACGCTGCTGGGGTTGTCGCAGGAGCCGGGCGAGCTGGGCGGGTACGGGCCGATCCCACCGCAGATGGCCCGGCGGATCGCCGCCCGCTCGACGTGGGAGCCGTTGCTGGCCGACGCGTGGAGCGGTGCGCCGCTGGCCCGTTCGACGCGCCGCTACACCCCGACCCAGGCCCAGCGCGACGTGGTGGTGCTGCGGGATGTGACGTGCACCTTCCCGGGGTGCCGGATGCCCGCCGCGCGCTGCGACATCGACCACGTCGTGCCCTACCGCCACGACGAGCAGCGGGGGACGGGTGAGGCGCCCGATCCGGGCGGAGGCCCCGACCCGCACGGTGACCCGGGCGCAGGTCCGGACCCGCAGGGCGACCGGCGCGATCGTCCACCACCCGACCCGCACGCCCACGAGCGCGAGCGCGATCAGACCAGCGTGGCGAACCTGCAGGCCTTGTGCCGCCACCACCACCGGGCCAAGACCCACGCCGGGTGGACACCGCACCGCGAGGACGACGGCACGACCCTGTGGCGCTCACCCACCGGCCGGATCTACCCCCGCGCGCCCGAGCACGAACCACCCGCGGTCCCACCGCAGCGACCCACCGGCCACGACGACCGCATCGAGCTCTACCCGCCCCCACCGTTCTGACGGCTCTGCGGCGGGACCTCAGGGGCCGTCGGTCCGCGGGCCGTCAGCAGGTGAGGGGCCGTCAGCGCGTGAGGGCCGGTCCGCGCGACCGTCAGTACGCGGGGGGCGTCTGCGGCCCGGGGACCATGGCCGCCGGCGGGTCGGGCGGCGTCGCGCCACCCCGCGGCTGGGCGTACGGCTGGGCGGCGGCCTCGGCGCGCGCGAAGTGCGCGGACTGGTCGGTCGACCCCTCCTCGCCCGCGGGGATGGGCTCCACGACGACGGCGGTCCCGTACGCGCAGACCTCGGTGAAGGCCTGGCCGATCGAGCCGTTGTCGAACCGCATCGCGACGATCGCGTTGGCGCCGCGGCGGCGGCCCTCCTCGACCATGCGGTGCATGACCTCCTGCCGGCTCTGGTAGACGAGCTGCGTGTACTCGGTGATCTCACCGCCGCCCATGGCGCGGAAGCTCGCCGTGAAGTTGGCGCCCATGTTGGCGCTGCGCACCGTCAGGCCCATGACCTCGCCGAGCACGGCCTCGACGCGGTACCCGGGGATCTCGTTCGTCGTCACCACGATCATGGTCGCGATGCTCCCACAACGGCAGGGCGGCAGCACCAGGAACGCGCCGGTTCACATCATGGGACCGGGGTTCCCACGTCCTGGATCGGCTGTCATGGTCGTCCCCATGACCTCCGTCCGGCTGCTGACCGTGTCGCGCGACCTCCTCGCCGCACGAATGTGCATGCCCACGGGGCGCCTCGCCGGCTGCTGTCGCTGACACCCGCCCCCGCCACGCGGCCCGCCTGACGCCGGCCTGCAGGCCGGCACCGGTCTGGGGCCGACGGTGCTGCGCCTC
>NZ_JACEXH010000108.1:0-11626 GCF_014525465.1 Actinotalea sp. JY-7885
GGGGCCGACCTGCTCGCGCACTGCCTGGCCACGGCGCTGCAGGCCAGCGGGGTGCGGGCGCGCGTGCTGTCCGCCGGCGGGGAGGCTGCGATGGCGACGGCCGTGGAGCGCCTGGCGCCCGCGGCGGTCCTGCTGCACGTGGGGCCGGACGACGAGGCGGCCGAGCGCGCGGACCGCCTCGTCCGTGCGGTCGACGCCGCGCGTCCCGGGCTCCCGATCTTCGTGCAGCGCGAGGGCGCCGCCGCCTTCGAGCCGTCGACGGGGGTGCCGGTGCACCGGGTGCGCACCCTGACCGGCGCGCTCCACGAGGTGCTCGCGGTCGTCGGCTGAACGGTTCACCCGGGCGCAGGGCTAACGTCCGGGCCCCCGCCGGTCGATGAGGTCCTGGCGCGGCACCTCGCCGTCGCACCGTCGCCACGGCCCCTCGGGTGCCGCACGCGGACCGGAAGGAGGACGATGGCAGGCATCGTCGTGTGCCACGGCTCGTCCGCCGTGCGCGACCGGATCGTCTCCGCAGCCCACGGGGTGCCGGCGCTCGCGCCCGCCCGCGGCGCGGCCACCGCGGAGGAGCTCGTCGCCCTGGCGCGGCGCTCGTCGCCCGCCCTCGTGCTGCTGGACGCACACCTGCCCGGTGCCGGTCCGATCGAGGCCATGCGGCGCCTGCGCGCCGTCGGGGCCACGCCCGTCGTCATCATGCTCGCCGTCCCGGGCGACGAGATCACCCTCGACCGGGCGATCGCGCTCGGCGCCCGCGGCTACCTCGCGCCCGACGTGGACCGCAGCGAGCTCGTCGCCGTCGCCGCCCACAGCCTCACATCGGCCCACGTGCCCCAGCAGGCCGGGCACGCGCAGCGCACGGAGCAGGCGCCCGCGCCGCGTGCCGACGGCGACGCCGCCCCCGGCCCCGCCGTCGAGCTCACGAAGCGCGAGCTCGAGGTGCTGGCGGGCATGAGCCACGGCCGGTCCAACGCGCAGATCGGCGGGGAGCTCTTCCTGTCCGAGGACACCGTCAAGACCCACGCGCGCCGGCTCTTCCGCAAGCTCGGCGCGTCCGACCGTGCGCAGGCGGTCGCCATCGGCCTGCGCCGGGGCCTCATCCGCTGAGCCCGGCCCGACCCGGGCCGACGGTGCGTGGACGCCCGCCCCGGCCGCGCGGCGCGGCGCCTACCATCGAGAGGTGGACACGGAGACCTCGCCAGCGCACCCGGACCCCTTCGGCTTCATCGGCCTGACGTACGACGACGTCCTCCTGCTGCCCGGCGAGACGGACGTGATCCCGAGCGAGGTCGACACGACCTCGCGGCTGACGCGCGAGCTCAGCGTCGCCGTCCCGCTCGTCTCCGCCGCCATGGACACCGTGACCGAGGCGCGCATGGCGATCGCCATGGCGCGGCAGGGCGGCGTGGGCGTGCTCCACCGCAACCTGTCCATCGCGGACCAGGCGCACCAGGTGGACCTCGTCAAGCGCTCCGAGTCCGGCATGGTGACGGACCCCGTGACGGTCGGCCCGGAGGCCACGCTCGCCGAGCTCGACGCCCTGTGCGGCAAGTACCGCGTCAGCGGCCTCCCGGTCGTCGACGAGCAGCAGCGCCTGCTCGGCATCATCACCAACCGCGACCTGCGCTTCGTGGCGCCCGGCGACTTCACGACGCTGCGCGTGCGCGAGGTGATGACGCCGATGCCGCTGGTCACCGGCCCGGTCGGCATCTCGCGCGCGGACGCGGCGGCGCTCCTGGCCAAGCACAAGGTCGAGAAGCTGCCCCTGGTCGACGAGGACGGCGCGCTCCAGGGCCTCATCACCGTCAAGGACTTCGTGAAGTCCGAGCAGTACCCGCTGGCCACCAAGGACGGCGAGGGCCGGCTCGTGGTCGGCGCGGCGGTCGGGTTCTTCGGCGACGCCTGGGACCGCGTCACCGCGCTCGTCGAGGCCGGCGTGGACGTGCTCGTCGTCGACACCGCGAACGGCCACGCGCGCCTCATGCTCGACATGGTGCGCCGCATCAAGTCCGACCCGGGCACCCGCCACGTCCAGGTGATCGGCGGCAACATCGCGACGCGGGCCGGCGCGCAGGCGCTCGTCGACGCGGGCGTGGACGCCGTCAAGGTCGGCGTCGGGCCGGGCTCGATCTGCACCACACGCGTGGTCGCCGGCGTCGGCGTGCCGCAGGTCACCGCGATCTACGAGGCGGCCCAGGCGTGCAAGCCCGCGGGGGTCCCGGTGATCGGCGACGGGGGCCTGCAGTACTCCGGCGACATCGCCAAGGCGCTCGTCGCCGGCGCGGACACCGTCATGCTGGGCGGCCTCCTCGCGGGCTGCGACGAGAGCCCCGGCGACCTCGTGTTCGTCAACGGCAAGCAGTTCAAGCGGTACCGCGGCATGGCGTCGCTCGGCGCGATGCAGTCGCGGGGCGACCGGCGCTCGTACTCCAAGGACCGCTACTTCCAGGGCGACCTGTCCGACGACGAGATCATCACCGAGGGCATCGAGGGCCAGGTGCCGTACCGGGGCCCGCTCGCCGCGGTCGCGCACCAGCTCGTCGGCGGGCTGCACCAGTCGATGTTCTACGTCGGCGCCCGCACGGTGCCCGAGCTCCAGGCCCGCGGTCGGTTCGTCCGGATCACGCCCGCGGGGCTCAAGGAGTCGCACCCGCACGACGTCCAGATGATCTCCGAGGCCCCCAACTACTCGTCCCGATGACGGCGACCGGATCCCGCACCGACCCGCTCGCCGGCATCCCGGTCGAGGCCGTCACCGCCCTTGTCGAGGAGGTCGCCCGCACGGTCGTGCGGCCCCGCTTCCGGGACCTCGCCAGGGGCGACGTCAGCGAGAAGGGCCCCGGCGACCTCGTGACGGTCGTCGACGTCGCGGCCGAGGTGGCACTCGCCGAGGGACTCACCCGGCTGACGCCCGGCGTGCCGGTGGTCGGGGAGGAGGCCGTCGCGGCGGACCCCGCCCTGCTCGACGTCGTCGCGGACGCGGACCGCGTCTGGGTGCTCGACCCCATCGACGGGACGCAGGCGTTCGTCGACGGCGCGCCCGACTACGCCGTGATGGTGGCCCTCGTCGCCGGCGGGGAGTCCGTCGCCGGCTGGATCTGCCTGCCCGAGCAGGGACGCACGTACGTGGCGGTGCGGGGCGGCGGCACCTGGCTCGACGGCCGGCGCCTCACCGCGGCCGACGCCGACCTCCACGCCCTGCGCGGCGCCGCGGCGACGAAGTTCCTGCCGCGCGGTCCCGCGGAGCTGCCCGACGGCGTGCTCGCGCGCGTCGAGGCGGGCATCGCGGCGCTCGGGCCCGGGGCGGCGACGAGCGACCGGCTGTGGTCCGGCGCGGCGTACGGACGGATCCTCGCGGGCGAGGCGGACTTCGCCTTCTACTGGCGCACCAACCCGTGGGACCACGCCGCGGGCGCCGTGCTGGTGCGCGAGGCGGGCGGCGTGAGCCGCCGACCGGACGGCTCGGACTACCGCCCGGGCGACGACGGCGTCGGGCTGGTCGTGGCGTCGTCGGCGGAGGTGGCCGACGCCGTGGTCGCGGCGCTGCGTCCCGTGCTCCCCGCGGGCGAGGAGCCGGCCGCACGCTAGGGGTGCGCCGCCGCCGGGGTGTGTCCCCGGCGTCCCGTCACGCCGCGAGCGGGCGGGCGCGGCGCAGCGGCCAGGACAGGTCCGCGGTCCGGCGCTCGCGACCCGGTTCGGGTGGGCGCGCGTTGTAGCCCTGCGCCCAGGCGCGGTGCGCGTCGACCTGGAGGTCGTGGAGGTCGTCGAGCGCCATCGTCCCGATGGCCGGGAACGCGCGCGCCAGCGCGTCGAGCACGCCGATCGTGGCCGCGACGTCGACGTCGGCCGTGTGCAGCGCGCCCACGGGCCGCACCGCGTAGTGGTCGCACAGCGTGCCCAGGCGCCGCGCGCCCTCCCGTGCGCGGTCGAGGTGCCGGTCGAGCACGAGCGGGTCGAGGACGACGCGCACGTCCCGGCCGAGGCGCTCGCCCAGCGACGCGAGGCCGTGACGACGCAGCTCGGCGTCGAGCAGGGACAGGTCGAACGACGCGTTGAACGCGACCACCGGCTCGCCGTGGGAGAGCGCGTCGGCCAGCTCGCCGGCGATCTCCTCGAGCGCCGGTCCGGGGGGCCGGCCGTGGCGCCGTGCGTGCTCGCTCGTGATCCCGTGGACCGCGGTGGCGTCCGGTGGGATCGGCACGCCGGGGTCGACGAGCCAGGTGGTCACCGAGGTCGAGCGTCCCTCGCGGCGCACCACCGCCGCCGTGACGATCCGGTCCTCACCGACGTCGACGCCGGTGGTCTCCGTGTCGAACCCGACGACGGGGGCCTGCGTCCAGCTCATCCGCACCTCCTGCGGCCAGCCTCGCAGCCGGCGCCGACACCCGCGGGGCAGGCGCGCCGGGCGCCCGCACGTCACGCGCGCCGCACGGGCGCCCGAGGTGCGGGGTGCGCGGCGGTGCCGCAGGCTCGTCGTGACCCCATCCCCACGGACGAGAGGACGAGCATGAGCCACCTCACCGGCAAGACGATCGTGTTCCTCACCAGCACCAAGGGCGTCGAGGAGCCCGAGCTCACCGAGCCGTGGAAGGCCGTGCAGGAGCACGGCGGCACGCCCGTGCTCGTGGCGCCGGAGGCGGGCGAGGTCACGGCCGTGAACAACGACCTCGAGCCCGGCGGCACCTACCCGGTCGACCGGACCGTCGCCGACGTCGGCGTGGACGACCTGGACGGCCTCGTGCTGCCCGGCGGGACCGTCAACGCGGACTCCCTGCGCCTGGAGGCCGACGCGATCGCCCTGGTCAAGGCCGTGGCGGAGGCGGGCAAGCCCATCGCCGCCATCTGCCACGGGCCCTGGGCGCTGGTCGAGGCCGGCGTCGTCGAGGGCAAGACCCTGACCTCCTACCCGAGCCTGCGCACGGACGTCCGCAACGCGGGCGGCACGTGGACCGACGGCGAGGCCGTGGTGTGCCGCGAGCGGTTCCCGCTCGTGACGTCGCGCACCCCGGACGACCTGCCGGCCTTCAACCGGGAGCTGCTCGCGCTCTTCGAGTGAGCCCGGACCGACCGCAGGGCGGGCGCCGGGGCGTCCGGCCCCCGCCCGCCGGTAACCTGGGGCCGTGAGCAACGAGATCGAGATCGGCCGCGGCAAGCGCGGGCGCCGCGCCTACTCCTTCGACGACGTCGCCGTCGTGCCCTCGCGCAGGACGCGCGACCCGGAGGAGGTGTCGGTCGGCTGGCAGATCGACGCCTACCACTTCGACCTGCCGGTCGTCGCGGCCCCGATGGACTCGGTGATGAGCCCCGAGACCGCCGTCGCGCTCGGCCGTCACGGCGGCCTGGGCGTCCTCGACCTCGAGGGCCTGTGGACGCGCTACGAGGACCCGACGCCGTTCCTCGAGGAGATCGGGACGCTCGACGCGTCCGCCGCGACCGCGCGGATGCAGGAGATCTACGCGGCGCCGATCATCCCGGAGCTCATCACCCAGCGGCTCCAGGAGGTGCGCAGCGCCGGCGTGACGGTCGCGGGCGCGCTGTCGCCGCAGCGGACCCAGCAGTACTGGAAGCACGTGGTCGACGCGGGCGTCGACCTCTTCGTCATCCGGGGCACCACGGTCTCCGCCGAGCACGTGTCCAGCCGGGCCGAGCCGCTCAACCTCAAGCGCTTCATCTACGAGCTCGACGTCCCGGTCATCGTCGGCGGTGCGTCCACCTACACGGCGGCGCTGCACCTCATGCGCACCGGCGCGGCGGGCGTCCTCGTCGGCTTCGGCGGCGGTGCCGCCCACACCACGCGGACGTCGCTCGGCATCCACGCGCCCATGGCGACCGCGGTGGCCGACGTCGCCGCGGCGCGCCGGGACTACCTCGACGAGTCGGGGGGCCGGTACGTGCACGTGATCGCCGACGGCGGCGTCGGACGCGCGGGCGACCTCGTCAAGGCCGTCGCGTGCGGCGCGGACGCCGTGATGCTCGGCGCGGCGCTGGCGCGCGCCGCCGAGGCGCCGGGCCGGGGCTGGCACTGGGGCCCCGAGGCGCACCACCCGGAGCTCCCGCGCGGCGAGCGCGTCGGCGTGGGCACCGCCGGGACGCTGCAGGAGATCCTCTTCGGCCCGGGCAAGCAGGCGGACGGCACCCTGAACCTGGTCGGTGCCCTGCGTCGCGCGCTGGCCACCACCGGCTACTCGGACCTCAAGGAGTTCCAGCGGGTCGAGGTCGTCGTCTCGCCGTACCAGCCGCACTGAGACGCCCGACGCACCACCGACAGAGCGCCGCGCCCCCACGGGGGCGCGGCGCTCTGTCGTTCTCGGCGGCGGGCGAGGGTTGACGCCGGACTGAAACGGAAGTAGACAAAGCCATATCAACACCCGAACGGGCGAGAGGCCAGGGCGTGTACGCGACGGAGCGGCAGCAGGAGATCCTCGTCCGGGCGCGCCTCGACGGCCGCGTCGAGGTCAAGGACCTCGCCGAGCAGCTCGACGTCACGCCCGAGACGGTGCGCCGCGACCTGACCACGCTCGAGCGCCGCGGGGTCCTGCGCCGCGTCCACGGCGGGGCGATCCCGGTCGAGCGGCTCGGCATCGAGCCGGCGGTCGCCGACCGCGAGGGCCGCATGGCGGGGCAGAAGGAGCGCATCGCCAAGGCGGCGCTCGACGAGCTCCCCGACGGCGGCGCCATCGTCCTCGACGCCGGCACGACGACGATCCGCCTGGCCGAGATGCTCCCGACGGACCGGGAGCTCACCGTGGTGACGCACGCCCTGCCGGTCGCGATGGTCCTCGCGTCGCGCCCCAGCATCACGCTGCACCTGCTGGGCGGCACCGTGCGCGGCCGGACGCTGGCCGCCGTCGGCCCGTGGGCCGAGCGCGCGATGGCCGACGTCTACGCGGACGTGGCCTTCCTCGGGACGAACGGGCTCACGGTGGAGCGCGGGCTCACGACCCCGGACCTCGCGGAGGCCGGCGTCAAGCGCGCCCTCGTCGCCGCCGCGCGCCGCACGGTGGTGCTCGCCGACCACACCAAGGTCGGGCGGGCCGACTTTGCGCAGGTCGCGCCGCTGTCGGTGGTGGACACCGTCATCACGGACTCGGAGCTCGAGCCCGACCTGGCCGAGGAGATCGAGGCGGCGGGACCGCGGGTGGTCCGCGCATGAGCGACGGCGCCCCACCGGCGCCACCCACGACGTCGCCCGGCGGCGTCCGACGAAGGAGAGAGATGGACGTCTTCCGCTTCTACGCCCCCGGCGACGTGCGCCTGGAGGACGCGCCCGAGCCCACGACGGCGCCGGGTGAGGTCAAGATCCGGGTCCGGGCGTGCTCGATGTGCGGCACCGATGTGAAGATCTCCACCTCGGGGCACCAGCGCATCGTCCCGCCGCGCGTCATGGGTCACGAGATAGCGGGCGAGATCGTCGAGGTCGGCGAGGGCGTCGACGCCTGGGCACCGGGGGACCGGGTCCAGGTCATCGCGGCGATCCCGTGCGGCCGCTGCGACTACTGCCGGGCGGGCGCGATGACGATCTGCCCGAACCAGGTCTCCATGGGCTACGACTTCGACGGCGGTTTCGCGCCGTACATGATCGTGCCGCGCGAAGTCCTCGCCGTGGACGGCCTCAACCGCATCCCGGACAACGTCTCCTTCGCCGAGGCCAGCGTCGCCGAGCCGTTCGCGTGCGCGATCAACGCGCAGGAGATCGCCGACGTGCGCAAGGGAGACGTCGTGGTCGTCGTCGGCTCCGGCCCGATCGGCTGCCTGCACGTCCGCCTCGCCCGGGCCCGCGGGGCGGCGCGCGTGCTGCTCGTCGAGCTGAGCCGCGAGCGCCTCGACCTGGCGGCCGCCGTCGTGCGGCCGGACGCGGCGATCTGCGCCTCGGACACCGACCCCGTGGAGGCCGTGCGCCACCTCACCGACGGCCGCGGTGCGACGGTCGTCATCACGGCCGCCGCGTCGGGCGCGGCGCAGGAGCAGGCGCTGCAGATGCTCGCCCCGCAGGGGCGCGTGAGCTTCTTCGGCGGGCTGCCCAAGGACCGGCCGACCATCACGCTCGACTCGAACCTCGTGCACTACAAGGAGCTCACCATCGTCGGGGCCAACGGCTCGAGCCCCGAGCACAACCGCCGGGCGCTCGCGCACATCGCCGACGGCAGCGTGCCGGTCGCCGACCTCATCACGCACCGGCTGCCGCTCGACCGGGTCGCCGAGGGCATCGACGTCGTCCGCACGGGCGCCGGCATCAAGGTCACGATCGAGCCGTGACGACGCCGGCCGCCTGGCGGCCGGCGGTGGGTGGGACCCGGGGCGGTGCGCCGCGCCGGCAGCGAAGGAGCAGGTCGATGACGATCACCGCCACCCCGGGCCCTGCCGGGACGCGCACCACCACGAAGGGAGTGTGAGTCGCCCATGTCCGCAACGACGGCCGAGGCCCCCCGCACCGTGAGCCGGGGCAAGGCTGCCCAGGTCCGCGTGCAGAGGCTGGGGGCGTTCCTCAGCAGCATGATCATGCCCAACCTCCCGGCCTTCCTGGCCTGGGGGCTCATCACCTCGCTGTTCATCGCCGTGGGCTGGACGCCCAACCCGATCCTCGGCGGCTACGGCAACGCCGACGTCATCGGCTGGCAGGGGGCCGCCACCGCCCTCGCGCAGGCCGAGGACGGCACCACGTTCCAGCAGTACGTCGGCCTGGTCGGGCCGATGATCACCTACCTGCTGCCGCTGCTCATCGCCAACGCGGGCGGCCGCGTGGTCTACGGGGACCGCGGCGCCGTCGTCGCGTCGATCGCCGCCCTGGGCATGATCGTCGGCAGCGCCGTGCCGATGTTCCTGGGCGCCATGATCGTCGGGCCGGCCGCCGCCTGGGTGATCAAGAAGGTCGACGCGCTCTGGGCAGGGAAGATCAAGGCCGGCTTCGAGATGCTGGTCGACATGTTCGCGGCCGGCATCGTCGGCGCCGCGCTCGCCGTGCTCGCCTTCTTCGGGATCGCGCCGATCGTCAGCTCCCTGTCGAGGTTCCTCGAGTCGGTCGTCGGCTGGCTCGCGGACAACAACCTGCTGCCGGTCATGAGCATCATCGTCGAGCCGGCCAAGGTGCTGTTCCTCAACAACGCGATCGGCAACGGCGTCCTCGTGCCGCTCGGCGCGCAGCAGACGGTCGCCGAGGGCCAGTCCCTGCTGTACCTCGTCGAGTCGAACCCCGGGCCCGGCCTGGGCATCCTGCTGGCCTTCACCTTCTTCGGGGTCGGGGCCGCGAAGAGCTCGGCGCCCGGCGCCGCCGTCGTCCAGTTCCTCGGCGGCATCCACGAGGTCTACTTCCCGTTCGTGCTCATGAAGCCGGCGCTGATCCTCGCGGCGATCGCGGGCGGCGCGACGGGCGTCGCGACGAACATGGTGCTCGGCACCGGGCTGCGTGGCCCGGCGGCGCCCGGGTCGATCATCGCCGTCCTGGCGGCGACCCCCCGGGGTGCGTTCGTCGGCGTGATCCTCTCGGTGGTCCTGTCGTTCACGGTGACGTTCCTCATCGCCGCGGTGATCCTGCGGGCCTCGCGCAAGCGCGACCTGGAGACGGGCGGGGGCGACCTCGGCGCGGCGATCGCGCAGACCGAGTCGAACAAGGGCCGGAGCAGCGCGGCGCTCGGGGCGCTCGCCGGCGCGGGTGCCGCGTCCCCCGCGGGGACCGGGCAGGCCGCCGACGGCGCCGTGACCACGAACGACGCCGTGACCACGAACGACGTGACCACGAACGACGCCGTGACCACGAACGGCGCCGCGACGCCGATCCGCTCGATCGTCTTCGCGTGCGACGCCGGCATGGGGTCGTCCGCGATGGGCGCGAGCATCCTGCGCGACAAGCTCAAGAAGGCGGGCCGCACCGACGTCACGGTGGTCAACACCGCGGTCGCGCGCCTCGAGGACGACGTCGACCTCGTGATCACCCAGCGCGAGCTCACCGACCGGGCCAGGCGGCACGCACCGAGCGCGCGCCACGTCTCGGTGGACAACTTCCTCTCCAGCCCCGTGTACGACGACGTCGTGCGCGAGGTCCGGGCCGCCGGCACCGAGGCGGCGCCGGCATGAGCGCGGGCCTGGGCGGCGGGTACGGCGTCCTGGCGCCGCACGACGTCGTCGTCGGCGCCGTGGCGGGCTCCAAGGTGGACGCGATCCGCGACGCGGGGGAGCGGCTGGTCCGCTCCGGCGCCGTCGACGCCTCGTACGTCGACGCGATGCTCGAGCGCGAGCGCTCGATCTCGACGTACATGGGCAACCACCTCGCCATCCCGCACGGGACCGACGAGGCCAAGGGGGCCATCCGGCGCTCGGCGCTGAGCCTGGTGCGCTACGACGAGCCCGTCGACTGGGACGGCAACCCCGTCCGCGTCGTCGTCGGGATCGCGGGCGTCGGCGACGAGCACCTCGCGATACTGTCGAAGATCGCGCTCGTCTTCGCGGACACCGACCAGGTGCAGCGCGTGCTGGACGCGCCGTCCGCGGCGGCGCTCTACGAGATCCTGGAGCAGGTGAACGAGGCCTGATGATCGTCACCGTCACCCCCAACCCGAGCGTGGACCGGACGCTCGAGCTCGACGCGCTCGCGGTCGGGGAGGTCAACCGGGCGCACGCGACGCACGTCCACGCGGGCGGCAAGGGCATCAACGTCTCGCGGGCGCTGGTCGCGCAGGGGCACGCCACGCGTGCCGTGCTGCCGGCCGGAGGGGGTGACGGCGACCTGCTCGTCGCCCTGCTGGCGGAGCAGGGCGTGCCCGCGCGCGCGGTGACGGTCTCGGGGGAGACGCGCTCCAACATCACCCTGGTCGAGCGCACCGGCGCCACGACCAAGGTCAACGCCCCCGGGCCGCCGCTCGGGACCGACGACGTCGCCGCGCTCCTGGCCGCGGTCTCCCGGGAGATCGCGGCCGGGGCGGGCGGCGTCGTCGGTGCCGGGAGCCTGCCGGCGGGCGCCGCAGACGACTTCTTCGTCCGGCTCGCCGCGCTCGCGGGCCGGCACGGCGTGCCCTGCGCGCTCGACTCGTCCGGCGCCCCGCTCGCGGCCGCGGTCGCGGCGGGGGGCCTGGACGTCGTCAAGCCCAACGACGAGGAGCTGGGCGAGCTCGTGGGGCGCGACCTCGTCGTCGTCGGCGACGTGGTCGACGCGGCGCGCGAGCTCGTGGCGCGCGGCACGCGCCAGGTCCTGGTGAGCCTGGGCCCCCACGGGGCGCTGCTCGTCGACGCGGAGCGGGTCGCCTGGGCCGGCGGTCCGGCGCTCGTCCCGGCCTCGACCGTCGGCGCGGGTGACGTCACGCTGGCGGGCTTCCTCGCGGCCGCCGGTGCCGCACCGGCGCGGCGGCTGGCGACCGCCGTGGCGTGGGGCCGGGCCGCCGTCCTCCTGCCGGGCACCGCGGTGCCCGACCCCGCGGACATCCGCCTCGCGGACGTGCGCGTCGTCGAGGAGCCGGACCCCGACCTCGCGCTCAAGGAGCTGTGACGCCGGTGGCGCCCGAGGGTGGCGGAGCCGGTGCGAGGATGGGTGCCATGAGCTCCTCCACGACCGGCGTCCTGCACGGCTTCGGCGTCGGACGCGGCGCCGTCGTCGGCCCCGTCGCGCGCGCGCACCCCGCGCCCGGCGTCGACACGGACG
>NZ_JACEXH010000109.1:0-11582 GCF_014525465.1 Actinotalea sp. JY-7885
CGCCCTGCCCACCCTGCGCGCCGCGGCGGCGACCACGGGTACCCGTGCCGGCCGCCTCGGGCCGCGGAGCACCGGACGTGCCGGAGCGGCTGGACCGGCTGCCACGCCCACCCGTGCGGGGGGCGCCGGTGCGGGCCTGCTCGAGGACCGGCGGGGCCGGCGTCACGAGCGCCGCGACCTCCCCGACGAGCGCCTCGAGCACGGGGGTGCCGACGCGGACCGGGGTCGGGCGGGCGTTGATCTTCGCCAGGCGCGTGAGCGTCCGCACGTCGCCGGTCTCCTCCGGCAGGACGAGCGTGACGACGTCGCCGCCCGAGCCCGCGCGGGCCGTACGGCCCGAGCGGTGCAGGTACGCCTTGTGCTCGGCCGGCGGGTCGACGTGCACGACGAGCTCGACGTCGTCGACGTGGATGCCGCGCGCCGCGATGTCGGTGGCGACGAGCACGCGCACGCCGCCCGTGGAGAACGCCTCGAGGTTGCGCTCGCGGGCGTTCTGGCTGAGGTTGCCGTGCAGGTCGACGGCGGGGATGCCGGCCGCGGTGAGCTGCTTGGCGAGCTTCTTGGCCTGGTGCTTGGTGCGCGTGAACAGCAGGCGGCGGCCCATGCCGGACGCGAGGTGCTGCACGACGGCACGCTTGGTCTCGGCGTCACCCACCGTGAACAGGTGGTGCGTCATCGCGGCGACCGGCGACTGCTCGGAGTCCACGGCGTGCGACGACGGCCGGTTCATGAACTGGGCCACGAGGCGGTCCACGCCGTTGTCGAGCGTGGCCGAGAACAGCAGGCGCTGGCCGTTCGCGGGGGTCGCCGACAGGATGCGCTTGACGCCCGGGAGGAAGCCGAGGTCCGCCATGTGGTCGGCCTCGTCGAGCACCGTGATCTGCACGTCGGCGAGCGTGAGGACCTTCTGCTTGAGCAGGTCCTCCAGCCGGCCGGGACAGGCGACGACGATGTCGACGCCGGCCTTGAGGGCGACCTCCTGGCGGTGCTGGCTCACGCCGCCGAAGATCGTCGTGACGCGGAGGCCGGCCGCCTCGGCGAGCGGCTCGAGCGTCGCGGCGATCTGCGTGGCGAGCTCGCGCGTCGGGGCGAGGACGAGGCCGCGCGGACGGCCCGGGACGCGCCGTCCGCCGGTGAGGCGCACGACCATCGGGAGGCTGAAGGCGAGGGTCTTGCCGGAGCCGGTCCGGCCGCGGCCCAGCACGTCGCGGCCGGCGAGCGTGTCGGGCAGCGTCGCGACCTGGATGGGGAACGGCTCGGTGATGCCCTGCTCGGCGAGGGAGCGGGCAAGGGTCTCGGGTACGCCGAGGGAGGTGAAGCTCATGGGGATGGGGACTGCCTCTCAGGCATCGGGGGTCGGGGCTCGCGGCGGCGGTCATGGTGACCTGCGGGACGTGCGCCGGACGGGGTCACGGCGCGGACGTCCACGGGGCAGGCACCACCGGTGCTCCACGACGGAAGGCGCGCAGGATGCACGCTCCTCGGTGAACAGTGTGCCCTACGTCGTTGTTCCGGCCTGCACCGGGCTTCTTCCGGCGACGCGCTGGGGCCGTGGTCACGCACGGTCTCGGGCCGCCGGTGGCACCCTGAGGCCGTCCCGCTCGACGGCACGGACCGCTGGAGGCCAGCAGTGACACACCCGCCGACCCTCCTCGTGCTGACGCCCAGCACGGGCGGGGACTACTTCGGCGGCCTGCTCACGGGTGTCGCGCGCGAGCTGGCGGCCGTGGGCGGACGCGCCGTCGTCGTGCAGACCCTGGAGCCCGGCCTGGAGAGCGACCAGCCGGGCGAGGCGCCGGACTTCGCGGTGCCGGTCGGCTGGGACGAGGTCGACGGCGTCGTCGCGGTCACCTACGCCGTGGGCGCGGCCTACCTGCGGAGCGCCCAGGAGCACGGGCTGCCCGTCGTGGTGACGAGCGCCCGCCTCGACGACCTCACCGCTCCCAGCGCGGTCGCCGACAACGTGGGCGGCACGCGCGCGGCCGTCGAGCACCTGCTGGCGCACGGCCACACGCGCATCGGGTTCGTCGGCAACCTGGTGCAGCGCGACACGGCGGAGCGCTACGAGACGCTCCTGGGCACGCTCGAGGACCACGGGCTGGCGAGCGCGCCCCGGCACCTGTTCGTGGCGCCCGACAACGGGGAGGCCGGTGGGCGGGCGGCGGCCGCGGTCTTCCTCGCGGCCGACGACCGGCCCACGGCCGTCGTGTCGGGCACGGACCGCAACGCGGTCGCCTTCCTCGAGGCCGTCACCGCCGGGGGCGTCGCGGTCCCCGGTGACCTCGCGATCACGGGCTTCGACAACATCGAGCCCGCGAGCTTCGCCAGCCCCGCGCTGACGACCGTGGACCAGCCGTTCGACGAGGTGGGTGCGCTCGCCGCGCGCCTGGCCCTGCGCATGGTCGCCGGCGAGGAGGTGCCGCCCACCGCGCACGTGGCGCCGGCGACCCTCGTCGTGCGCTGGTCGTGCGGGTGCCGGCCCGGCGTCGGCCCGGTGGCGGGCCGTCCCGGCCTTCGGGTCGCGGTCGACCCGCGGGCCGCGCGCGACGCCACGGCCCACCGGCTGCGCCAGGCCCTGGTCACCGGCCGTGACGGACGCGACGACGCCGTCGCACCCGTGGGCGAGGAGCTCCTCGACGCCGTCGAGCGACTCCTGCGCACGGACCCGGCGACGCTGCGGTCACCGGGCGGCGACCCGCCCGACGTGCTCGAGTCGCTGCGGGCCGCCCTGCTCCGCTCCACGGGCCGCAACGACGCGCTGCGGCGCGTCACCCGCACGCTCGACGAGTACGTCCGCGCGACCCACCGGCCCGAGCACGCGGGCCTGACCCTCGCCGTGCTGCGCGAGGTGCAGGCGGTGGCGCTCCTGCGCCGCTCGGCCCAGGTCGGGCAGATGCTGGACGAGCAGTACGCCGTGGACGTCGGGCTGCTCGCCGCGGCGGACCCGCGCACGCTCGACTGGCTGGCCGGGACCCGGGTCCGTGCCGCCGTGTTCGCGGCCTGGGACGACGCCGGCGACCTGCGCGTCGAGGGCGTCCACGACCCCGCCGGGCGGCTCGGCGAGCGCGTCGGCACCACGGTGCCCGTCGAGCGCTTCCCCCACGCGTCCCTGGTCCGCGACGCGGACCCTCAGGAGCGCCTCGTGTGCCACGTCCTGCCGGTCCGCACGCGCGAGCGCCGGTGGGGCCTGCTCGCACTGGTGGCCGAGATCGACCCGGCGGCCGCACGCGAGACGTTCCACCACTGGTCCGCGCTGCTGGCGTCCGCGCTCGAGCAGCAGGCGCTGCAGGCGGCCGTGCGCAGCAACGAGCGCCGCTACGCGCTGGTCGCCGAGGCCGCGCGGGACGGCCTGTGGGAGTACGACGGCGTGGAGGAGCGGACCTACCTGTCCCCCCGCGCCCGCGAGCTGGTCGGGCTGAGCGGGGACGCCCCCTCGGACGTGGCGAGCTGGCGCCGGCACGTGCACCCCGACGACGTCGTCCGGCTCGCGGAGGCGACGGCGGCCGCGCGGCGCGCACCCGGCACGGCGGTCGAGATCGAGTACCGCACGATCGACGACGACGGCCGGCAGCGCTGGCTCCTGTACCGGGCCCTCGCGATGCCCGGCCAGGACGGCTCCGCGGGGCGCGTCGTCGGCTCCCTGTCGGACATCGACGAGCGCAAGGTCCTCGAGGAGCGGCTGCGGCTCGGGGCCCTGTACGACGAGGTCACCGGGCTGCCCAACCGGCGCCACTTCCTGGGCCGCCTGCGTCACGCGCTCGAGCAGCGGCAGCGCGACCCCGACCACCGCTTCGCCGTGATGTTCCTCGACGTCGACGGGTTCAAGCTGGTCAACGACTCGCTGGGGCACCTGGTGGGCGACCAGCTCCTGACCGCCATCGCCGAGCGCCTCCGGACCGAGCTGCGCACGTGCGACACGGCCGCGCGCCTGGGCGGCGACGAGTTCGCGGTGCTGGTCACGGGGGCGACGCCCGAGGAGGTGCTCGCCGTGGCGCGGCGGGCGCGCGAGGCGGTGGCGCGGCCGGTCGACCTGGCCGGCCACGAGGTGGCCGTGACCGCCAGCATCGGCATCGCCACGTCGGACACCCCGTACACGGACCCGGAGCACGTCCTGCGGGACGCCGACATCGCGATGTACGAGGCGAAGTCCGCCGAACGCGGCACGACGGCCCTCTTCGACCCGGAGATGCACACGCGCGCCACCGAGCGACTGCGGACCCGCGCGGAGCTGCGGGTCGCGCTGGCCGAGCGCCAGCTGGTGGTCCACTACCAGCCCGTCGTGCGCCTGGCGGACGGCGTCGCGTGCCACTTCGAGGCGCTGGTGCGCTGGCAGCACCCGGAGCGCGGCCTCCTGCTGCCGGGCGAGTTCCTGCCGGCCCTGGTGGACCAACCGGCGGTGACCGCGCTGGCCGAGCAGGTGCTCGACGACGTGTGCGCCCGGCTCGCCGCCTGGGGACGCGAGCACACCGCGAGCGCGTCGGTGGCGGTCAACCTGTCCCACGCCGAGTTCTGGTCGGCGGACCTGCCGGGCCGGGTGCGGCGCGCCCTCGAGCGGCACGGGGTGCCCGCCTCGCGCCTGGTGCTGGAGATCACCGAGTCGGTGATCATGACCGACCCGGACGAGGCGCGGCGCGTGATGGACGAGCTGCACGCGGTCGGTGTCACCCTGCACGTGGACGACTTCGGCACCGGGCAGTCGTCGCTGCACGCGCTGCGCCACTTCCCCGTCGACGCGCTGAAGATCGACGGCTCGTTCATCCGGGAGATGGACGACCCGCCGACCGCCGAGCTCGTCCGCGTGATCCTGGAGATCGGGCAGGTGCTCGGCCTCGACGTCGTCGCCGAGTGCGTCGAGACCCCGGAGCAGGCCGAGCGCCTGCGGGCGCTCGGCTGCCGCCACGCGCAGGGCTGGCTCTTCGGCCGGGCCGTCCCGGGCGACGAGGCCGGCCGGCTGCTCGGCCGGAGGCTCGCGCCCGTGTGAGCATCCGGGTGACGTTCTGCCCGGTTCCTTGCGAGACGCCCCCCTGCGCCGATGGCGAGGGGCATGACCCGCATCGGCGTGCTGTCCCCCGTCACCGGGGGCTTCTACTTCGGCGAGGTGCTCGCCGGCGTCGTCCGTGAGGTCGCCGCCGCGGGCGGGCACGTCGTCCTGATCCAGACGCTCGACGCCGGTCGCTCGGGCGACGAGCTCATCCCCGCGCCGGACGTCCGCACGCCCGTCGGCTGGGAGCACCTCGACGGCTTCGTCACGGTCGCGGAGGCGACCCGAGCCGACTTCGTCCACCGCCTCCGGGCCGCCGGCAAGCCCGTCGTCGTGGTCAGCAACGACCTCGACGTGGACGCGGCCCGCGTCTGCCCCGACAACGGCGCGGGCGTGCGGGCCGCCGTCGCGCACCTCGTGGCGCACGGCCACCGCTCGATCGCCTTCGTCGGGAACGTGGCCCAGCCCGACATGCGCGAGCGCTTCACGGCCTACCGCGACGCCCTGGCCGAGCACGACCTGCCCGCCCGCGACGAGCTCTTCGTCCCGACGCAGGACCACGTGGAGACCGGCGGGCGCCGGGCCGTGGACGCGTTCCTCGCCGCGCGGGAGGCCCACGGGGTGACCGCCGCCGTGACCTCCACCGACCGGATCGCGCTCGGCCTCGTCGAGGAGCTCGCACGGCGCGGCGTGCGCGTGCCGCAGGACCTCGCGGTCGTCGGCTTCGACGACATCGAGGCCGGGTGGCACAGCAACCCGCCGCTCGCGACCGTCGACCAGCACATCGTCGAGCTGGGCGCCACGGCCGCCCGGCTGCTGCTCGCGGAGCTGGGCGGGCAGGAGGTGCCGCACGCGCTGCACCTCGTGGCGTCGTCGTTCCGCCCGCGGCGCTCGTGCGGGTGCGGCTCGGGCGCCGTCGGCTCGTCCGATCGCGGCCGGGCGGACGGGGCCACGTTCGCGGCGCGGGTCACCGAGCTGCTCGGGGGGGAGCCGGCGCGGGCCCCCCGGCGGATCCGCACCGACGTGGACCGCGACGAGCTGGACGCCCTGCTCGAACGGCTCGTGCAGGACCTGTACCCGACCGCGCCGTCGCCCGAGACCGTCGAGGCGTTCACCGAGACCGCGATCGGCCGGCTCCACGAGATGGCACGCGGTCTGGACCTCGCGTGGTCCGACGTGGGCGCCGCGCACGAGCTCGTCGCCCACTGCATGGTGCGGCTGAGCGTGGCGCTGTCCCACCTCCAGGCCGCCAGCGGCCTGGACCTGACGACGCGCCTGTCGCGCTCGCTCGTCGAGCAGTACGAGGTCAGCATGGAGCTGCTCGGTCGCGTGGGCACCGACCCGAGCGACCTGCGCTGGCTCAGCCAGGCCTCCGCGAGCGTGGGCGTCCTCGGGCTCTGGGACGGGCCGCCCGGCGACGGCAGGCTGCGCACGGCCGGCGTCTTCGACCCGGCCGGGCTGCTCACGGCACCGCTCCCGGAGCACCTGCGCGTCGAGGACTTCCCGCCGCGGGCGCTCGTCGACCTCGCGGACGCCGGTCGCGACGAGGTCACCTTCGTGCTGCCCGTCCGCGGCGCGAGCGGGGACCACGGGATGCTGACGGTGATCGGGCCGGTCGACGCCACCGCCGGCACGGGCCGCGCCCGCTACAACCACTGGGCCGCCCTGCTCGGCGTCGCGCTCAAGCAGGAGGCGCTGCTCGAGGACGTGCGCCGCAGCGAGGAGCGGTACTCCCTCGCCGTCGGCGCGACGCACGACGGGCTGTGGGACTGGGACGTCGAGACCGGCGAGTGCTTCTGGTCCTCACGCTGCCAGGACCTGCTCGGCAGCACGCACGACCGGACCACAGCCGCCCCGTCCTGCGGCGGTGCCGACCCGGACGAGATGGCGCCGTGGCTCGGCGCGGTGCACCCCGACGACCTCGCGAGCGTCCGGGCCGAGCTGCGGCGCGCGCTCGTCGAGTGCCTGCCGTTCGAGGTCGAGCACCGCATCGTGCGGCCCGACGGCTCCCACCGCTGGGTCGTGTGCCGCGCGCTGCCGGAGAGCGGGCCCGACGGCACGGCACGGCGCGTGGTGGGCTCCCTGGCGGACATCCACCCGCGGCGTGAGCTCGAGGACCAGCTGCGCCAGGCCGCGCTCTACGACACCGTCACCGGGCTCCCCAACCGCCGCCTGTTCCTCGACCGGCTCACGTGGGCGGTCGACCAGGCGCGCCGGCGCCCGACCACGCGCTTCGCCGTCGTGTTCCTCGACCTGGACGGCTTCAAGCTGATCAACGACTCGCTCGGCCACCTCGTCGGCGACCAGCTCCTCGCCGAGGTGGGCGGTCGCCTGCGGGACGACCTGCGCTCGGTCGACACGGCGGCGCGCTTCGGCGGCGACGAGTTCGCGCTGCTGCTGTACGACCTGGATCACGACGCCGTGCTCTCCGTGGTGGAGCGGCTGCAGCGGCGCATCGCGGTGCCCGTCGTGCTCGCCGGGCAGGAGGTCGCCGTCACGGCGAGCGTCGGCATCGCGACGTCCGACACCGGCTACGTGGTCGCGGAGGACGTGCTGCGCGACGCCGACATCGCGATGTACCACGCGAAGGAGGCGGAGCGGGGCACCTCCAGCGTGTTCCACCCGTCGATGCACTCGCGCGCGACCGGACGCCTCCACGCCCAGGCGGAGCTGCGCACGGCGTTGCAGGAGCAGCAGTTCGTCGTCCACTACCAGCCGGTCGTCGCCCTCGACGGCTCGCGGCTGACGCGGTTCGAGGCGCTCGTCCGGTGGGACCACCCGACGCGCGGGATCATGCTGCCCGGCGACTTCCTGCCGGTCATGGCCGAGAGCGGCACCATCGTCACGCTCGGCCAGTGGATCCTGGACGCCGTCGCGGCGCAGGTCGCCCGGTGGCTGACGGAGCACGGCGGCCCGGTCAGCGTGTCCGTGAACCTGTCCCACCGGGAGTTCTGGTCGGACCGGCTGCTGCGCACCGTGACCGACGCCATCGAGCGGCACGGCGTCCCGGCGTCGTCGCTGGTGCTGGAGATCACGGAGTCGGTGCTCATGTCCGACCCGGAGGCCGCGCGGGCGATCATGTCCGACCTGCGGGCCGCCGGCGTGCGGCTGCACATCGACGACTTCGGCACCGGGCACTCCTCGCTCAACGCGCTGCGGGGGTTCCCCGTCGACGCGCTCAAGATCGATCAGTCCTTCGTCGCGCAGCTCGGCGTGGACGACCGGACGAGCGAGCTCGTCGGGGTCATCGTGGCCATGGGCCGGGTGCTCGGCCTGGAGGTCGTCGCGGAGGGCGTCGAGACCCCCGACCAGGAGGAGCGGCTGCGCGCCATGGGCTGCGCCAACGCCCAGGGCTGGCTCTACGCGAGCGCCCTGCCGGGCGACGAGGCCGGCGTCCTGCTCGGGACCCGCGCCCCGGCCCACGGCTGACCGCGCACCGCGGCCGGCTCGCGCCCGGGCGACGGCGCGGCCCCGGCGGGCTGGCACGATGACGCAGTGATCGCCGAGCTCTGGGACCGGATCCTTGCCACCCAGCCGCTGCCGTCCGCCCGCGTCGTGGCCGCCACGGCGGCGCTCGCCCTGCTGCTCGTGCTGGTGCCGTGGCTCTGGCGCGTCACGCGGCACGTCGTCACCGTCGCGCACGAGGGCGGGCACGCGATCGCCGCGGTGGTCAGCGGCCGCCGGCTCACCGGCATCCGCCTGCACTCGGACACGTCAGGCCTCACGGTCTCGCGCGGGCGGCCGCGCGGCCCCGGCATGGTCGTGACCCTGCTCGCCGGCTACACCGGGCCGGCGCTCGTGGGACTCGCGGCGGCCGCCCTGCTCTCGACCGGCCGCGCCGTCGCGCTGCTGTGGTCGGTCCTGCTCCTGCTGACCCTCCTGCTGCTCCAGATCCGCAACCTCTTCGGGCTGTGGGTCGTGCTGGTGTGCGGCGCGGGCGTCGTGGCGGTCACGTGGTGGCTCGAGCCCGCCCTGCAGTTCGCCGTCGCGCTGACCCTGACGTGGTTCCTGCTCCTGGGAGCGCCGCGCGCGGTGCTCGAGCTCGTGGCGAGCCGGCGCACGGGCCCACGGACGTCCGACCCCGACCAGCTCGCACGGCTCACGCGCGTGCCCGCCGGGATCTGGGTGGGGATCCTCCTGGCCGTGACGGTCGCCGCGGCCGCCGGCGGCGTGGCGCTGCTGCTGCCGGACGTGCTCGACGTGCTCCGGACCGGGCTCGCCGCAGGCTAGAGGCCCTCCCGCGCCGCCGTGTCTGCGAGGCTGGGGCCTCGGCCCGCGGGGGCCCGCGACAGGAGGACCACACGTGCGCAGCCAGATCTTCGGCACCCACCTCGAGCAGGTCAGCGAGGAGCGCTTCGGCCTGCAGAACCCCAAGATGCTCCGCGTCCGGCTCGACGGCGAGGTGATGGCCCGCCAGGGCGCGATGGTCGCCTACCAGGGGCAGATGGACTTTGCGTACCAGGGCGCCGGCGGGGTCGGGAAGCTGCTCAAGAAGGCGTTCACGGGCGAGGGTGTCCCGCTCATGCGCGTGACCGGGCGCGGTGACCTCTTCCTGGCCGACGACGCCTCCGAGATCCACGTGCTGACACTCGAGGGCGACTCCGTGACGGTCAACGGGCGCAACGTGCTCGCGTTCGACCCGACGCTCCAGTGGGACATCCGCCGGGTCGAGGGTGCCTCGATGATGGCGGGCGGCCTGTTCAACACCGTGTTCACCGGCCACGGCCAGCTCGCCATCACGTCGTTCGGCCCGCCCGTCGTGCTCACGGTCGACGCGCCGACCTTCGCGGACGCGCAGTCCGCGGTCGCGTGGTCCACCGGCCTGCGCACCAGCGTGAAGAGCTCGATGACAGCCGGCGCGTTCATCGGGCGCGGGTCGGGCGAGGCGTTCCAGCTCGCGTTCGAGGGTCAGGGCTTCGTCATCGTCCAGTCCAGCGAGGGCCCGCCGGCGCCGCAGACCAGCAGCTGACGGCCCGTCAGTCGGCCGCGAGCGCGTCGACGAGCCGGGCGACGCTCGACGTCAGCCCCCACCGCGTGGCGAGCTCGACCAGGCGCTCGGGGTCTGCGGGGGTGCGCGGCAGGGCGTCGTCGGCGTCAGCCACTGGCGCGTCCCGCGCCACGTTGACCACGCCCGGGGCGACGGCGAGGTAGGGCAGCCCTTCGGTCAGGCGGCGCCGCTGCGCGGGCGTGAGGCCGGCGTCGTGCGCCTCGAGCGCCGCCAGGACACCCGCCAGCGTGCCGTAGCGGCGCAGCAGCGCCGCTCCCGTCTTCTCTCCGATGCCGGCGACGCCGGGCAGGCCGTCGCTCGCGTCACCGCGCAGGACCGCGAGGTCGGCGTAGGCCTGCCCGTCCGCGACGTCGTACCGCTCGGCCAGGCGCGCCTGGTCGACGACGTCGAGGTCGGTGATGCCGCGGGCCGTGTAGAGCACGCGCACGCCCCGCGCGTCGTCGACGAGCTGGAACAGGTCGCGGTCCCCCGTGACCACCTCGACCGGGGCGCGCTCGCCCGCCGGCCGGGACGCCTCGCGCTCGGTCAGGGTCCCGATGACGTCGTCGGCCTCGAAGCCCGGCGCTCCGACGCGCGCGATGCCGAACGCCTCGAGCACCTCGACGATCACCGGGATCTGCGCCGTGAGCAGGTCGGGGACCTCCTCACGGTCGCCCTCGGCGACGCGATGCGCCTTGTAGCTCGGGATCGCCTCGACCCGGAACGCCGGCCGCCAGTCGTCGTCCCAGCACGCGACCAGCCGGTCCGGGCGCCGGGCCGTGACGAGCCGGGCGATCATGTCGACCAGGCCGCGCACGGCGTTGACGGGGGTGCCGTCCGGCGCCTTCACCGAGTCCGGCACGCCGTAGAACGCCCGGAAGTAGAGCGAGGCGGTGTCGAGCAGCAGCAGCGGGCGGCGGGCGGTCATGGCGCCACGCTAGGGGACGGCACCGACGGCGCCCAGGGGCGACCTGCGCTCCGGCGCGGTGCGCTCAGTCCTCGCGCCTGGGGTCGGGCTCGGTCGTGTCGTCGGGACCGGGCGCGGACTCGACGGACCCGAGCCGCTGCTCGCGCTCGCGCAGCTGCGCCTCCCACTCGGCGAGCAGCTTCTCGTGCTCCGCGCGCTCGCGGCGCTCGACCGACGCGAGGAACTCGGGGTCGTCGTCGGGCCCGCGCGGCCGCGCCGGGCGCTCGTACTCGGGGAAGCCGGCGGTCGCCGTCGACGGCCACGGAACGGCGCTCGACGGGCGCTGCTTCGCCGGGCGCCCCGCGACCAGCCAGGCGACCGCTCCGGCGATCGGGATGAGGATGATGACGAAGATCCACGCCGTCTTCCCGAGGTTGCGCGCCGAGCCCTCGGGCGTCTGGATGCAGTCGATGAGGCAGAACACCAGCAGCGCGAACTCCACGATGTACGGCAGCGCGCGCAGCACGGGGCCTCCAGGGTCGGACGGTCGACGACGCCGCGCCGACGGCACGGGTCGGCGCACACGCTAGGGCAGGAGCGCACCACCCGGGGAGGGGCGGCCGCCCGATTCACCCGTGCGAGCGGGCCGCCGGCGCGGCGGCCGGCGCCGACCTCAGGCGGCGGGCACGGTCCGGCCCGCGGCCCAG
>NZ_JACEXH010000110.1:0-11242 GCF_014525465.1 Actinotalea sp. JY-7885
CGGCGGGCGGCGTCGTGCGCAGCGCCTCGACGGGGGCCGGCGCGTCGGCCTCGCTCCGGGCCGGGGGCACGTCAGCGCCCAGGTCCCGCGCGCAGGAGCGGCTGCACTGCACCAGGACGCCGTAGCCGAGCGCGGCGAGCTCCTGGGCGAGCTGCCACCACCGCGCCGGCTCGCCGCCGTGGCGCTCGGGCATGGTCAGCACGAGGAACCTGACATCGGGCCGCTCGGCGGCCAGCGTCGCGAGGAGCTCGGTGCGCAGGTCGCCGGGGATGTCGTCGACGCGCAGGCCGGCACGGTCGCTCAGGTCGTGCTCGGCGAGCCAGCGCCGGGTGGCCCCGGGCCCCGCGGGCACGCGGGCGAGCGCGAGGTCCTCCGCGACCACCGTGCCGAGCGGGACGGCGTCGTCCGGCTCGGAGACGCCGGGGAGGTCGACCACCGCCGTGACCCGGCGCAGCTCGGCCGGGTCGGTGGTCGTCGCGCCGTCGTCGTCGACGAGGGTCACGGTGCCGTCGAAGGGGGACAGGCGCCCGGTCGCGGCGAGGGCCAGCGCCGTCAGGCCCTGCCCCGGCTCGCCCGCCAGGAGGACGGCCTGGCCCGTGGTGAGGGTCAGGCCGCCGAGCTCCAGCATCACGGCGCGGCGGCCGCGCACGTGCACGTCGCTCATCGTGATCTGCACACGCCCACCTCGCTCCCACGGGGCGGGCGGCCGACCACGCGTCTCATGTGCGGCGCAGCGCCGGCACGAAGGCCGCGACGACCAGCAGGACCCAGGTGGTCAGGATGTAGGGCCACGTGTAGTGCGGTGCGCTCGTGGCGTCGGTGAGGAGCAGGGTCAGGACGGCGGTCAGCGCCGCGCCCAGGGTCGCGTAGAGCCACGCCGCCACGGTGCTGCGCAGGAAGACGACGGCGAGCGCGATGGCGGTCAGGACGCCGGAGTAGTTCGCCAGGCCGCTCCCGATCGTCTCGCTGCTCTCGCCCAGGGCGAGCGCGCACAGGCTTCCGACGACGCTGCCGAGGACCGCCGCCACCCCGACCCGCCACGAGGCGATGAAGAGGCCGAGCAGGATGAGCGCCCCGGCCCAGACGCTCTCGACGAGCACGACCTCGGAGACGTTCGTGAGCAGCGACCGCAGGAAGGACCGGCCGACCTCGTCCGGGACGTGCTGGGGCGTCGAGCTCACGTGCAGGCTCATGGTGACGGCGTAGACCACGCCCGCGACCGTGCAGAACGGTGCCGTCGTCGCCGGCAGGTCGAACCGCGCGAGCGGCCTCGTGGCGAAGAGCCGCACGAAGAGCCACATCACCGGCGCGCAGAGGACGGCGCCGACCACCGTGGCCACGTACGACCACGCCTGCGCGCCGCCCATCGCGGCGAAGACCGCGGCGCCGAGCAGGGCCCCGTTGTAGCCCTGCATGCCGATCCGCAGGTCCTGCCGGCGCGCGCCCATGAGCGCACCCGTCGCGGTCGAGACCAGGGTGCCGATCACCACGAGGACGGCCATGCGCACGTCGGCGACGACGAACGCCGCCAGGATGAGCAGACCCGTCCAGACGTTCGCCTGGAAGAAGATCTGGGACAGTCCGTGGGCGAAGGCCCGCCCGGTCAGTGCGGTGCCGGTACCGGGCGCTTGCGCCGTTGCTCCTGTCGATGCCATGCCGTCCTCCTCGGCGGCCGCCGCGCGGCCGCCCTCGTCAGGTCTTGCGGACCGTGGGCGCAGGCAGCCCGGTGAGGTGCAGGCGCAGGGCGCGCCAGGCGGCGGTCGCCGCGAGAGTGACCGTCCTGGTCTCGTCCCCGAGCATCCGCACCCAGACCCCGGAGTCGTCGGGCAGCGTGCTGACCCCGAGGCGCAGCGCGCCGGCGAACGTCGCGGCGAGCTCGTCGTGCAGAAGGTCGCTCAGCTCCGCGGCCGGCGCCCGGCGGGTGAGCACGTAGAGCATCGAGAGCACGTCGTGGCCGCCCATGACCGCGGGCCCGCCCGACGCGCCGGCGACCGGGGCCAGGCGGACGCGGTCGAGCGCGAGGAGGGTGCCGTCCGGCCGACGGGCCTCGAAGTCCGACGCCAGGACGGTGTACCGGTGGCGCTCGCCGCGGCCCAGCCGCCCCGCGACGACGGTCTCCCCGGCGAGGAGCGTCGCCGACTCCGCCACCGTCACGGCTGTGCGCTGGTAGAGCCTGGCGTCGGTGAACAGGATGGCCGGGTCCGGCAGGTACTCGACGTAGGCGTCGGGCCCCACGTCGAGGTTCACCTGGGCCACGGCGTAGTCGTGCTCCATCTTGAGCACCTTGGTGTAGGCCGACGTCGTGACGTGCGCGGACGTGCCCGCGCCGAAGGTGAGGTCGGTCCGCAGGCGGTCGCCCTGGAGGATCCCCGCACCGGTCGACATCAGGTAGGTGTAGGGCATGTCCGGCCGCTGCGGGTCGTAGTAGAGCGGGTGCATGATCTGCAGCGGCGACTTCTGGTAGTGCTCCACCAGCTCCGTCCCGTGGGCGCCCAGCGCGAACCCCAGCTGCAGCACGCCGACCTTGCCGGGGCTCCCGACGGCCAGCGTGTCGAGCACGCCGGCGTACCGCGCGACCTCCGGCGGCACCCGCCGGGGCTCGTAGTGCCCCGGCTGGACCCGGTGCCCGCCGTACGGGCGCACGGGGGCCTGGGCCGGCGGGGCGGGCACGGCGGGCGGGGCCGGCACCAGCGTCTCGGTGGCCATCAGACCAGCGCGGACCTGCGGCCGTGCCAGACCGCCATGATCTCGTCCTGGAGCCGCTCGAGGCCGTCGCCCGTCAGTGCGTTGGTGAGCACCACCGGCTTGCCGCTGCGCACGCGCAGGGCGTCGGACTCCATGACGTCGAGGTTCGTGCGGACGTACTGCGCGATGTCGACCTTGTTGATCACCAGGATGTCCGAGTCGGTGATGCCGGGGCCACGCTTGCGCGGCATCTTCTCGCCCTCCGAGGTGTCCAGCACGAAGACGAAGACGTCCGCGAGGGCGGGGGAGAAGGTCAGGGTCAGGTTGTCGCCACCGGACTCGTAGAGGAGCGTGTCGACGTCCGGGAACCGCTCCAGCATCTCGGCGCCGGCCGCGAGGTTCATCGTCGGGTCGTCCCGGACAGCGGTGTGCGGGCACGCGCCGGTCTCCACGCCCACCACGCGGGCCGGGTCGAGGACCCCCGCGAGCTCACGCCGCACGTGCTGCGCGTCCTCCTGGGTGTAGATGTCGTTGGTGATGACCGCCGGTTGCCGCCCGGCGGCCAGGAGCCGGGGGACCAGCGCCTCGGCCAGCGCCGTCTTGCCGGAGCCGACGGGGCCGCCGATCCCGATCCTCAGCACGTTCTCGCTCATGGGTCTCCTTCGTTCGATCCGTCGTGGTGGTGCGCCCGCTCAGCTCGCGAAGAGCCGGGCGTCGGCGCGCTCGTGCTGGGCGGACATGACGTCGGCCATCGGGACGCACCCGCCGAGGTCCTCCAGCGGCCGGTCGACCGCGGCGGCGGCCTGCGCCGCGATCACCGGTCCGACGGCGTGGAGCATCACCTGGACCTGCCGGTGGTCGGCCAGGCGCAGGCGCAGCGCGGCGCCGAGGAAGCTCACGGCGAACGCCGACATGTCGCACACGACCGCCTGCTCGGCCCCCACCCCGGCCGCCGCGTACGCGACGGCCGTGGCGACGGGCTGGCAGCCCGGGGACTCCTTGGCCGCGAGCCCCCGGGCCCACTCGTCCAGCTCCGGCCCGCCGAGCGCCTCCCGTGCGACGTCGGTGAGCTGGTGCCCGCTGCGCACCGATGCGCGGCGCATCTCGCCGTTGAGCTTCGACGCGTAGAGCGTCCGGTCGACCACCCGCACGCCCTCCCAGTCGCCGGCGGCCGCGGCGTCGTGGGCGCGTGCCAGGGCCGTCGCGTCGCCGGGCCCCACAGAGTGGACCAGCAGGTCCTCCAGCAGGGCACCGACACCGCCCTGGCTGACCAGCTTCGCCTGGCTGAACCCCTCGAGCCCGTGCGACATCGTGTAGAAGCCGCTCGGGAACGCGGAGTCCGAGAGCTGGAGGCTGACCAGGAGGCCGAGCGGGTCGGTGCTCATGGCTGCCTAGGCCAGGAAGAAGAGCTGGGTCATCGGCAGCGACTGGGCGGGTTCGATGTGCGCCGGCGTCCCGTCGTAGGTGACCTTGTAGGTCTCCGGGTCGACGTCGATCACGGGCGTGCGGTCGTTGCGCACCATGTGCGCCTTGCCGATCCCGCGGCACCGCCGCACGGGCAGCACCTGGCTCTCCAGGCCCAGCCGCTCGGGGACGCCGAGGTCGATGGCTGCCTGCGACATGAACGACACGCGGGTCGCCTGCGTCGCCTTGCCCCACGCCCCGAACATCGGCCGGTAGAAGACCGGCTGCGGGGTGGGGAGCGAGGAGTTCGGCTCGCCCATGAGCGCCCAGTTGATGAGGCCGCCCTTGATGACCATCTTGGGCTTGGCGGCGAACCCGCTCACCGACCACAGGACGATGTCGGCGATCTTGCCGTCCTCGAGGGAGCCGATGTAGTCGGAGACCCCCTGCGTGATGGCCGGGTTGATCGTCATCTTCGCCAGGTAGCGCAGGACCCGGAAGTTGTCGTTCGCCGCGGAGTCCTCCGGCAGCGACCCGCGCTTGTCCTTGTTGTGGTGCGCCGTCTGGAAGGCGCGCATGAACGACTCCCCGATGCGCCCCATGGCCTGCGAGTCCGAGGAGAACATCGACAGGACGCCCTCGTCGTGCAGCACGGTCTCCGCGGAGATCGTCTCGGCGCGCACGCGCGAGTCCGCGAAGGCGACGTCCTCCGGGATGTCGTGCGACAGGTGGTGGCAGACCATGACCATGTCGAGCAGCTCGTCGACCGAGTTGACCGTGTACGGCAGGGTCGGGTTGGTCGAGGACGGCAGCACGTTGGGGTGGCTGGCCGCCTTCATGATGTCCGGCGCGTGCCCGCCGCCCGCTCCCTCGGTGTGGTACGTGTGGATCGTCCGGCCGTTGATCGCCGACAGCGTGTCCTCCACGTACCCCGACTCGTTGAGGCTGTCGGTGTGCACGGAGAGCTGGACGTCGAACTCGTCCGCGACCGTCAGGGCGTTGTCCAGGGCCGCCGGGGTGGCGCCCCAGTCCTCGTGGACCTTGAGCGAGGACGCCCCCGCCCGGATCTGCTCGATGAGCGGGCCGGGCAGCGAGCCGTTGCCCTTGCCGTGGAAGCCCATGTTGACCGGCATGTCCTCGGCCGCCTGGAGCATCCGGTGCAGGTGCCAGGCGCCGGGCGTGGTGGTCACGCCGTTCGTCGCGTCCGTCGGGCCGGTGCCCCCGCCGAAGAGGGTGGTGATGCCGTTGGACAGGGCCGCGTGCCCCTGCTGCGGCGAGATGTAGTGGACGTGGCTGTCGATGCCGCCCGCCGTGGCGATGAGGTGCTCGCCGGCGATGACCTCCGTGACCGCGCCCACGACGAGCCGCGGGTCGACCCCGCGCTGCACGTGCGGGTTCCCGGACTTGCCGATCCCGACGATCTTGCCGTCCTTGATCCCGATGTCGCCCTTGACGACGCCGAGGATCGGGTCGAGCACGATGACGTTCGTGATGACCAGGTCCAGGCCGCCCGTGGCGCTGGTGACCTGCGGGTCCGCCGCCATGCCGTCGCGCGCGGTCTTGCCGCCGCCGTAGACGACCTCGTCGCCGTAGTTGCCCTCGTTGTAGTCCTTCTCGATCTGGATCACGAGGTTGGAGTCCGCGAGGTGGACCCGGTCGCCGGTGGTCGGGCCGAACAGGTCGACGTACTGCTTGCGCGAGATGATGGCCATCAGCTGTCCTTCGTCTTGGCGGAGTCGGTGCGCGGAGCGCCCTGGTCACCGGCGGAGGACGACCCCGACGGCTCGTTCTGGAAGCCGCCCGCCGCCAGGCGTGCGAAGGCGTCGATGCGGGTCTGGCGCGCGTCCAGGCCGCCGTCGACGAGGTTGTTGAACCCGATGACCCGCCGGCTGCCCGCGTAGGCGGTCAGCGTGACCTCGCGCGAGTCGCCCGGCTCGATGCGGACGCCGGTGCCGGCCGGGATGTCGAGGTGCATCCCGTAGGCCAGCTCGCGGTCGAACCGCAGGGCGCGGTTGACCTCGAAGAAGTGGAAGTGGGACCCGACCTGGATGCCGCGGTCACCCGTGTTGGTCACCGTCAGGGTGACCGTGGGTCGCCCGGCGTTGATCTCGATGTCATCGTCGCTGTGGTGGTACTTCGGGCTGCCTAGCATCGTCGTGCCCTCCGGGTTGCTGGGTGATCCATGCATGCCGCGGGGGCGTGTGTGCTGCCGTGCGTCGTCGTCCGTCCGGTGCGCGCCCCCTCGCACCGGACCTGGGCCCTCAGCCGCTCGGCCGGCTCTCCGCCAGCTCGAACCCGGCCGGCACGGTGCCGTGCGGGTGCTCGTGCGGGTGGCCGTGCCCGTGCGGGTGGCCGTGCCCGGCATCGCCGTCGATCCCGTGGGAGTGGGCGTAGCCGTGGCCGTGGTCGGCGAGCAGGCCGGCCTCGATGCCGGTCCGCCCGTGCTCCAGCGCGTGCAGTGCGGCGTCGCGCCGGCGGCGGACGACCTCCAGGACGGCCGCGCGCGAGACGAGAGGTCCGTAGGACGTGGTCCCGGCGAACCCGTCGACGCCGTCCGGCAGTCCGAACCCTGCCGGAACGAGCACCACGCCGCGGGCGCCCAGCAGTCGCGTGCGGTGCACGACGTCGGCCAGGTCACCCGGGCCGGCCACGCACGCCACCTCGACCGGGACCCCGGCGCCGTGCGTGCGCACCAGGTGGGCCACGCGGTACAGCTCGGCGTCGTCGAAGGGGTCGGCGGCGCGTGCGACGACCACCATCGCGGCGCCCGGCTCCGCCGCGGCGGTGCGGGTCGCCGCACGCCGCAGCGCGGCGACCAGGTGGTCGATCGTGCCGAAGTCGTCGCACAGCGCGAGGCGTCCGCGACCGGCTCCGGCGTCCAGCCAGCGCAGCGTCTTCGCCGCGTCGGCCACCATCACCGGGTCGCGGCCCCACGTCATCGGCAGCACGGCGACGCGCTCCGCACCCTCGGTCAGGGCGCGGGTGACGGCGTCGTGCAGGCGTCGCCCGGCGGTCGCGACCACCGCGCCGGGCAGGGCGTCGAGGAGCGGCTCGAGGCCGATCCCGCCGTCGCTCTCGTGGCCTGCGACGAGCAGCAGCCGGGTGGCCTCGTCGGCCAGCGACATCTCTCAGGCCGCCACGGGGTCGTGGCACGAGACGAGCTTGCTGCCGTCCGGGAAGGTCGCTTCGACCTGGAGCAGCGGCAGCCGCTCTCGCACCCCGGGCATGCAGTCGGTCTCGGCGACCACGTGCTTTCCGAGCTCCATGCACTCGGCGACGGACTTGCCGTCGCGGGCGCCTTCGAGAATCGCCTCGCAGATCAGTGCCTGCGCTTCGCTGAGATTCAGCTTCGTGCCGCGTTCCCGACGACGTCGTCCGATCTCTGCGACCTGGTACACGTACAGCTTCTCGATCTCACGAGGAGTGAGGTCCATGAGTCCACGCCTTCCGGAAGTTGGAATGGCGCGGGGGCCGCCAGAAGTCGTTTCTCGACCATACGACGCCCTCGCCGGATGCGACAGTGCTGGGCGCGATTCGGTCGAAAGGGACGGGCGGATCTGCCGAGCGTGCGCTCAGCGGGCCGCGGCGTCGGCGGGCGCCGCGCCGGCGCCCGCCCCCGGGGAGACCATGCTGACCAGCAGCGTGACGGTCTGGTTGATCCGCTCCAGCTCGTGCAGGACGAGGTCGTCGGTCCGCGCCGCGGGCCCGCCGGAGGCGTCCCGCCGCTCGAGGCCCAGGTCCTCCCGTAGCGGACCGGGCAGCCGGTCGGCGAGGGTGTCCCTCAGGGCCGCGAAGTTCTGGCTCGTGACGTCGCGCAGCCCGCGCCACTCCTGCGGCGTCAGCTCCGTGCCGACGCCCACGGCGTACTGCACCGCCCGCGCCAGGTGGCGGGTGTGCGAGGTCAGCGCCCAGACGGTGGTGAGCTGGGCCTCGACGCCCCCGGCCTCCAGCGCGCCGGCCGACCGGCGCAGGGGCGCGGCCGTCGAGGTGACGCTGCGGACGTCCTGGTTGACGACCAGGAGGCGGTCGTCGATCGCGGCGCGCGAGATCGCCTCGTTGCCCGCCATGCGCTCCAGGCTGCCGAGGACGACCGTCTCGACGTCGGCCGCGAGCCGCCCGGCGTCCGCGTTCAGCTTGGTCCGGGTGCGCGTGGGGAACACCCACCAGGCGACCAGGAGCGCGACCACGGCACCGAAGAGGGTCTCGAGCACGCGGATCTCGATCGCGAGCGTCGTCAGGCGCCCGAGGAACTCGTAGATCATGGCGAAGATCATGGTCGCCCAGAAGGTCGACACGGCCTGGGAGACGGGGCGGTAGTAGGTCGAGGCGAAGGCCGCCACCACGAGCACCGGGAAGAGCACGGCGGGGTCCGAGCCGGTGCTGAGGGCGATCGTGAACCCGACCACCGCACCGGCCACGGTCCCGGCGACCCGCTGGGCCCCCTTGACGAACGTCTCGCCGTCGGTGCCGCCCAGCACCTGGTAGGCCGCGAGCGTGGCCCAGTACTGGTGCGTGGTCGAGACGAGCTCGCCGGCGGCCAGCGCGACGCCCGTGGCGACGGCGGCCTGCAGGGCGCGCCTGGTCGTCGGCGCCATGCCGCGGCCCTCGGCGGGCTCCGGGGGGCCCGCGGTGGCGCGCTCGAGCTCCAGGAGCGCGCCATCGTCGACGTCGAGGTCGACGTCGGGCCGGGGCGGCGCGGTCCCGGCCAGAGCGGCCTCCTCGGCGCCGTGGAGCCGGTCGGTCGCCCGGTAGAGCTCCTCGGCCGCCTCGTGCAGGGCGCGTGCCGGTCCCGGCCACGTGGCCGGGGCCGGCCCGGCGGGCCACGGCTCGAGGTTCGGCGGCGGTCCCGACGGCGCCGCACCGGGGATGCCCGCGCGTCCCGTCGTGGCGGCCAGGTGGGCCTGGAGCAGCGCGAGCCGCCCGGCCAGCCGGCCGCGCATCTCGAGCGAGTACGCGGTGCCCGTGACCGCCCGGGCGGCCATCGTCAGGTTGACGGACGCCAGCTCGAGGTCGAAGAGGCGCAGCCGCAGCTCGGCGCTGCGCACCGGGTCGACGCCCGCCTCCTCGTCGGAGGCCAGCGTCCCCGCCAGGAAGGCCGCGGTCCGGTGCAGCCGACGGGTGTCCACGGCGACCCGCCGGCCGATGTCCGGGTCCCACCGGCCCGAGGAGACGGCGTCGACCAGCGTGCCCATGGAGGCGACCAGGTGCAGGCCGAGCCCGTCGATGCCCGCCTGCAGCGTCTGGCGGGGCCTGTCGGGCAGCACGACGTGGCTGATGACGTAGGCCCACAGGACCCCCGTCACGGCGGCGGCGGCGTACAGCGGGGCGTCGGCGAGCTCGAGGCGCAGGATGAGGGCGAAGTAGTAGACGAGGAAGGCGATCCGGCCCAGGGCCGCCCACCGCGGCCCGAACCGTCCGACCCACACGCCCACGAGCGCGACGCCCACCAGGAGCACGGCGGTCAGGAGGCGCGAGCCCGAGGCCAGCGCGCCGAGCACCACCACGAGGCCCACCGGCACGAGGAGCAGGAGGCTCGTCATCTGGCGGGCCCGGCGCGTGCGTCCCGCCGAGACACCGGTGCCCAGCATCCCGACGAAGCCGCCGAAGATCGCGGCCGACGTCGCGCCGGTCACGTCCGTCGCGCGGAACACGAGCGCGAGGGACGCCGCGCCGAGCACCGCGGCGAGCACCGCCCGGCTCGCGGCGCGCAGCCTGACGTAGCCGGGGTCCACCTGGGCCACGTGCTCGTCGACGAAGGCCTGCCACCGGGACAGCCGGCCGCGCGGCCCGGGCGGCGCCGGCGGCGGCGCCGCCGACGGCAGGGCGTCGTCGCCCTCGAGGCGGCGCAGCGCGAGCGAGCCCTCCCCGTGGAGGATCGAGACCGGCTCGTCGCTGACGATCATGGGCCGGTAGTCGAGGTCCGTGCTGACGGCGAGCGTCGTCTGCTGCGTGCGGTAGGCGAAGGGCAGCCACGCGCTGTACCGGCGGTACGCGTCGTCCACGTCGGCGAGGGGCTCGACCCCGGCGAGCCGTGCCATGTCGCGGTCGACGTGCACGAAGCGCGCCACCCAGGCATCGTCGTCCGGACGACGGGGGAGATCGGCCCGGACCTGCCGCGCGAACTCCTCGGCGGTGACCACGGACGGGACCGCCTCGCTCCGCCAGCCGTGGCGCCGCTGGAGGTAGTCCCCGAGCTCGAGCAGCTGGAAGGTGAGCGGGACGAGCGCGGGCTCGCTCGTGGCGGGGTGCCCGGACGGCAGGCCCCAGCGCAGCGCGCCGAGCGTGTCCCCGACCATGCGCAGCGCGTAGGGGAGCGCGAACCGGTCCTGCCCGCTCTGGAAGTAGTAGGCGGCGTGGTGCAGGCGCAGCCCGGAGACGTAGCTGCCCAGCGCGCCGGCGACGCCGTCGAGGTGCCCGTCGAGGCCTTGCACCTCCTCGCCCCGGATGTACGGCGCGAGCGTGGCGACCGCCGACCCGGCCCCTCGTTCGGCGGGCACGAACTGCTGGCACAGGGCGTTGAGGTCGCCGATCACGTCGTAGACGCCGAGGAGGAACGTGAGCACCAGGGACAGCAGCAGCACACCGGTGAGCGACTCGGCGATGCTGAGGAACCGCAGGACGTCGGTCTCCGCCGTGAGCGCCGAGCCGCCGACGGTCGCGAGCTGTGCCGCGCTGAAGTAGAGCGCGTCGAAGAGGTCGAGCCGGGCCCCGGTGCCGGTGACGGAGAACGCGCCGCGGGTCATCTGCCCGAGGTAGATCAGCCCGAAGCCGGTGATGACCCCGAAGAGCCACACCACGATGGTGGCGATGAGCTGCAGCCCGGTGACCTGGCGCAGCGCCAGGGGCCGCCAGCGTCGCGGCAGCCGGCGCGTGACGCGCCGCAGCGCACGCCACTGCCAGCTGGCGACCCGGCCCGCCAGGTAGCCCGCCTCGTCGTAGTTGAGCGCGGTGAGGAAGACGTCGACCAGCGTGGCAGCCAGCACGACGACGCCGAGGACCAGCCAGATGGTCTCCACCTCAGGAGCGTAGGCCTGCGGGCCGGGGGGCGCGCGGCCGCGGCGCCGCGGTCGCGCTCAGGCGGGGCGGTGCGCGACGTCGAACGCGTCGGCCCAGGCGCTGACCTGCGCCGGGACGGCGGGGCTCGGCCCGTCGT
>NZ_JACEXH010000111.1:0-11055 GCF_014525465.1 Actinotalea sp. JY-7885
GGGCGCCGGGGCGGGCGGCGGCGGGGGCGGGGGCGCGGGCATGGCGCCGAGGCTAGCGGTGGCGCCGCATTCGCGCGGGAGGCGGGCCGTGGGCCGGGCGGAGCGGGCGACGGGAATCGAACCCGCGTAGCCAGTTTGGAAGACTGGGGCTCTACCATTGAGCTACGCCCGCACGCTCCCGGACGGGAGCGGAGCCCAGGTTACAGGGACGGGCGAGGCCCGGGTGACGCGGGACGACGCGGCGGTCGGCAGTACGCTCGCGGTGCCGGACGCAGGCCGTCCGCCGGGATGTGGCGCAGGTTGGTAGCGCGTCCGCTTTGGGAGCGGAAGGTCGTGGGTTCGAATCCCGCCATCCCGACCAGTGCGGGCGAGGTGGCTGCGTGCGGCGGGTCGGGCGTGCCGTACGATCGACGGGCTGAGCGTGGCTCACGCACGCCTGCCCGCACACGCCAGGAGCCGCCGTCGAGCGAGCGCCTGCCTCCCGCCGGGGTCCCCCGGCCACCGTTCGAGCCGTTGGAGATCACTGCTGTGAAGAGCGCCGTCGAGACCATCGATGCCACCACGGTCAAGCTGACCGTCGAGGTGTCCCACGACGAGCTGAAGCCGAGCATCGACCACGCGTACGAGCACATCGGCTCGCAGGTCCAGGTCCCCGGCTTCCGCAAGGGCAAGGTCCCCGCCCGCATCCTCGACCAGCGCGTCGGACGCGCCGCCGTCATCGAGCACGCCGTCAACGACGGCATGGCCGGCTTCTACCGCCAGGCCGTCACCGAGGCGGACCTGCGGCCCATGGGCCAGCCCGACATCGAGGTCACCGCGATCCCGGCCCTGACCGAGGCCGAGGGCGGCCTCAGCTTCACGGCCCAGGTCGAGGTGCGCCCGACCATCGAGGTCCCCGCGCTCGACAGCATCACGGTCACCGTCGACGACGTCGCCGTGAGCGACGAGGACGTCGACGCCCGTCTCGACGCCCTGCGCGAGCGCTTCGGCACCCTCGTGGGCGTCGACCGGCCGGCCGCCGAGGGCGACTACGTCGTGCTCGACCTCGTCGCTTCGATCGGTGACGAGGAGGTCGACTCGGTCAGCGGCATCTCCTACCAGATCGGCTCCGGCAACATGCTCGAGGGCCTCGACGAGGCGCTGACGGGCCTGTCGGCCGGCGAGACGACGACGTTCGAGACGGAGCTCGCCGGTGGCGAGCACGCGGGCGAGAAGGCCCAGGTCAAGGTCACCGCGACGACGGTCAAGACCCGCGAGCTCCCGGCCGCGGACGACGAGTTCGCGCAGCTCGCGAGCGAGTTCGACACCCTTGCCGAGCTGCGCGACGACCTGCGCGAGCAGGTCGCCCGCACCAAGGCGTCCAACCAGGCCGTCCAGGCGCGCGACCTGCTCCTCGAGCAGCTGCGCGGCGGCGTCGAGATCCCCGTCCCGAACGGTGTGATCGAGGCCGAGGTGCACCGTCACCTCGAGAACGAGGGCCGGCTGGAGGACGACGAGCACCGCGCCGAGGTCGGCGAGCAGGCCCGCGAGGCGCTCGCCAACCAGATCCTGCTCGACACGCTCGCCGAGCAGCTGCAGGTCCGGGTCTCGCAGAACGAGCTCGTCGAGTACCTCGTGAGCGCGTCCCGCCAGTACGGCATGGACCCGAACACCTTCATCAAGACGGTCGACGAGCAGGGGCAGATCCCGGCCATGGTCGCCGAGGTCGGTCGCTCCAAGGCCGTCGCCGTCGCGCTGCGCCAGGTCTCCGTCGTCGACTCGGCCGGCGCGGCCGTCGACCTCTCGGAGTTCATCGGCACGGACGACGAGGACGCCGAGGAGCTGGACGTCGCCGACGAGGCCGTCGAGGACGGCCAGGACGCGGCCGAGGTCGAGTCCGAGGTCGAGGCCGACGCCACCGCCGAGGGCGACGCCAAGGCCTGACCGGCCCGTCGTCAGGACGCCTCTCACGCAGGCCCCGCACCGCGCGCGGTGCGGGGCCTGCGCGCGTCGGGAGGGCTCCGCCGCGGACCTCCGCCGTCAGCGAAAAGCGCGCGGCCCGGGGCGTGGAGGGACGGGGCGTCACGTTAGGGTCACTGCACACCGCGAAGGGGCCAGTGGTACCACCACGGCCACCACCGACGGACCTTTGGACGGACGAGGAGAGTCGTGAACGAGACGAGCCACGCAGCACCGCGCGACGCACGCGGTGACGGCCCGAACCTGGGCCTCAACGACCACATCTACAACCGGCTGCTGCGCGAGCGGATCATCTGGCTCGGGTCCGAGGTCCGCGACGAGAACGCGAACGCCATCTGCGCGCAGATGATGCTCCTGGCCGCGGAGGACCCGGACAAGGACATCTTCCTGTACATCAACTCGCCCGGCGGCTCGATCACGGCCGGCATGGCGATCTACGACACGATGCAGTACATCCAGCCGGACGTGGCCACGGTCGCGATGGGCATGGCCGCGTCGATGGGGCAGTTCCTCCTCTCCTCCGGTGCCAAGGGCAAGCGCTACGCGACCCCCCACGCCCGCGTGATGATGCACCAGCCCTCGGGCGGCATCGGTGGCACGGCGACGGACGTGCGGATCAACGCCGAGCTCATCCTGCACATGAAGAAGGTGCTCGCCGAGCTCATCGCCGAGCAGACCGGGAAGTCGGTGGAGCAGATCAACCGCGACTCGGACCGCGACCGCTGGTTCACGGCGCAGGAGGCCCTCGAGTACGGCTTCGTCGACAAGGTCGTCACCCACTCCGGGTCGGTCGCCGGCGGCGGCGGCACCACGAGCGCCTGACGCCCAGCCACCACCATCTCCGAGGAGCACCCGTGAGCACCGAGCACCAGTTCATCTCCCGCGCCGCGGCCCTGGCCGGGTCGCACGGCGGCCGCGCGCTGCCCTACGGCGCGCCGTCGTCGCGCTACGTCCTGCCGCAGTTCGAGGAGCGGACCGCGTACGGCTTCAAGCGCCAGGACCCGTACACCAAGCTCTTCGAGGACCGGATCATCTTCCTGGGCGTCCAGGTGGACGACGCGTCGGCCGACGACGTCATGGCCCAGCTGCTCGTCCTGGAGAGCCAGGACCCGGACCGCGACATCATCCTGTACATCAACTCGCCCGGCGGCTCCTTCACGGCCATGACGGCGATCTACGACACGATGCAGTACATCAAGCCGCAGATCCAGACCGTGTGCCTGGGCCAGGCGGCCTCGGCGGCGGCGGTCCTGCTCGCGGCGGGGTCCCCCGGCAAGCGCCTCGCGCTGCCGAACGCCCGCGTCCTGATCCACCAGCCGGCGATGGAGGGTGGCGGCTACGCGCAGGCGTCCGACATCGAGATCCACGCCAACGAGCTCATCCGCATGCGCGAGTGGCTCGAGGCGACGCTCGCCCACCACGCCGGCCGCGACGTCGAGCAGGTGCGCAAGGACATCGAGCGCGACAAGATCCTGTCGGCCGAGCAGGCACGCGAGTACGGTCTCGTGGACCAGGTCCTCGAGAGCCGCAAGGCGGCGGTCCTGCCCTCCTGAGGGTCTCCGCCCGCCCGGGACCACCCCGGGCGGGCGGCAGGACACGCCGCCTGACCTGTGCGTGCTGACAGGCGGCGCGCCGTGGTGTGCAATGGTCGACAGGAGCGGTCCGGGACGGACCGCGGGTGAGGAGAGCTCAGTGGCACGCATCGGGGACGGCGCCGACCTGCTGAAGTGCTCTTTCTGCGGGAAGAGCCAGAAGCAGGTCAAGAAGCTGATCGCCGGGCCCGGCGTGTACATCTGCGACGAGTGCATCGACCTGTGCAACGAGATCATCGAGGAGGAGCTCGCCGAGGCCACCGAGGTGGGCATGGTGGAGCTTCCCAAGCCCCGCGAGATCTTCGACTTCCTCGAGCAGTACGTCATCGGCCAGGGCCCCGCGAAGCGCTCGCTCGCCGTCGCGGTCTACAACCACTACAAGCGCATCCAGGCCGGTGAGCTGAGCCGGGTGGGCAACGACGCGGACGCCGTCGAGCTCGCGAAGTCCAACATCCTGCTGATCGGCCCGACGGGCTGCGGCAAGACGTACCTGGCGCAGACCCTCGCGAAGATGCTGAACGTGCCGTTCGCCATCGCGGACGCCACGGCGCTCACCGAGGCCGGGTACGTCGGCGAGGACGTCGAGAACATCCTCCTCAAGCTCATCCAGGCCGCCGACTACGACGTCAAGAAGGCCGAGACGGGCATCATCTACATCGACGAGGTCGACAAGATCGCCCGCAAGAGCGAGAACCCGTCGATCACGCGCGACGTCTCGGGCGAGGGTGTCCAGCAGGCGCTCCTGAAGATCCTCGAGGGCACGACGGCGTCGGTGCCCCCGCAGGGCGGGCGCAAGCACCCGCACCAGGAGTTCATCCAGATCGACACGACCAACGTGCTGTTCATCGTCGCGGGGGCGTTCGCCGGCCTGGACGAGATCATCACGTCGCGCGCCGGGCGCCGGGGGATCGGCTTCGGGGCCCCGCTGCACTCGGCGGACGACACGGACGTCTTCGGCGACGTCATGCCGGAGGACCTGCTCAAGTTCGGGCTGATCCCCGAGTTCATCGGGCGCGTGCCGGTCATCACCACGGTCTCGCCGTTGGACCAGGAGGCGCTCGTGCGGATCCTCACGGAGCCCCGCAACGCCCTGGTCAAGCAGTACCAGCGGATGTTCGAGATCGACGGCGTCGAGCTCGAGTTCACCCCCGACGCGGTGGAGGCGGTCGCCGACCAGGCGCTCCTGCGCGGCACGGGGGCGCGCGGGCTGCGGGCCATCCTCGAGGAGGTCCTGCAGCAGGTGATGTTCGACGTGCCCGGACGCGACGACGTCGCCCGGGTCGTGGTCACGCGCGAGACCGTGCTGGAGAACGTCAACCCCACGATCGTTCCCCGCGAGCCGGCACCCAAGCGGACCCCCCGCGAGAAGTCCGCCTGACGCACCGCACGACGAACGCCCCGCCCGGACGGCGGGGCGTTCGTCGTCTCCGGCGGTTGGCGTCGGGGCGGCGTTTGGGCGAGGGTGGAGGGGTCCGAGCCGGCGGCTTCGGCGCCGGCGTCCCAGACAGATCGTGAGGACCCGATGAAGCTCGACTCCCTCAAGCCCCTGATCCACCACGACGGCCCTCTGACCACCGTGTGCCTGGACGCCACACGCGGGGACGAGTCCGGCGACCGCGAGGTCCGCAACCGGTGGAACGGGATGCGACGGGCGCTCGAGCAGGAGGGTGCACCGGCACAGACCCTGGCGGCGCTCGAGGAGGCGGTGCTGCGGCCCACGCACGTCCCGGGGCGGCACGGGCGCTACCTCGTGGCGTCGGGCTCGCAGATCCTCGTGGACCGCGTGCTCGCCGAGCCGCCCGTGCGCGACGAGGCCTTCCACGACGGTGCGCCGTCGCTCGCCCCGGCGGTCGCGGCGGCCGACGAGGCCGTGCGGTACCTGCTCGTGGAGATCGACCGCCAGGGCGCCGACCTGGTCTGGTCCGACGCGGAGAGCCACGCGGCCGGTGACGTGCACGAGCAGGTCGAGGGCGGCCACGACGAGCTCCACAAGTTCAACGGCGGCGGGTGGGCCCAGCGGCGCTTCCAGATGCGCGTCCAGGACTCGTGGGAGCGCAACGCCGAGGCGGTCGCGACGGAGGTCGACAAGCTCGTCGCCGACCTGCGGCCCGAGCTGGTCCTGGTCACGGGCGACGTCCGGGCCGTGCCGCTGCTGCGTGACGCGCTCGGCCACGCCGCGAAGGAGCTCCTCGTCGAGGTGCCCGGCGGCTCACGGGCCGACGGCGTCAAGGAGGACGTCTTCGCGCAGCGCGTCCACGAGGTGCTCGAGGCGTACCGCGCCCGGCGTCGGGAGGCCGTCGCCGACCGCGTGCGCGAGGCGCTCGGCCGCGGGGACGGCGCGGTGACGTCGCTCGACGACGTCGTCGACGTGCTCCGCAAGGGGCAGGTCGACGAGCTCGTCGTCGTCCGCAACGCCGCCGGTGCGTCCGTCGCGCGGCTGGCGGAGCGGACCCTGTGGACCGGACCGGACCCGCTGCAGCTCGGCACCCGGCGCGACGACGTGCAGGCGCTGGGCGTGCCGGCGGACGAGGTCCGCGAGCTGCGCGCCGACATCGGCATGCTGCGCGCCGCCGTCGCGCAGGACGCCGGGTTCACCTTCGCCATGGAGGGCAGCCTCGAGCTCGTCGACGGCGTCGGGGCGCTCCTGCGCTGGAGCGACGCGGCGACGCCGCACGAGTCCGCGCCGAGCTACACGGGCGACACGCACCGGCGCCACTGAGTCCGAGCAGGACGCGTGCCCGCCCTCCGCGGGCGGGCACGCGGCGCTGGCTCAGCGGGTGTAGAGCGCCTCGATCTCGTCGACGTAGTCGCGCAGCACGAGGGCGCGCTTCACCTTGAGCGACGGCGTGAGGTAGCCGTTGGCCTCGGTGAAGTCGGTCGCCAGCACCGAGATCTTGCGGATCGACTCGGCGCGGGAGACCGCCTCGTTCGCCCGCGCCACGGCCCGGTCGAGCGCGGCGAGGACCGCGTGGCTGCGCGCGGCCTCGGCGGGGTCCATCGCGGGCAGCCCGTGCGACGTCAGCCAGCCGGGGAGCATCTCCGAGTCGAGCGTGACGAGCGCCCCGATGAAGGGCCGCTTGTCCCCGACCACGACGACCTGGCTCACCAGAGGGTGGGCGCGCAGGCGGTCCTCGAGGAGGGCCGGGGCGACGTTCTTGCCGGCCGCGGTGACGATGATCTCCTTCTTGCGACCGGTGATCGTCAGGTGCCCGTGGTCGTCGAGGCTGCCGAGGTCGCCCGTGCGGAACCAGCCGTCCACGAGCGCGGCGGCCGTGGCCTCCGGGTTGCCGTGGTACCCGCGGAAGATGTGGGGCCCGCTGAGCTCGATCTCGCCGTCGTCCGCGATCCGGATCGCGGTCCCGGGCATCGGGGGACCGACGGTGCCGATGACCGTCCTGTCGGGGCGGTTGACCGCCGTCGGCGCCGTCGTCTCGGTGAGGCCGTAGCCCTCGAGCACCCGCACCCCGACGCCGCGGTAGAAGTGTCCGAGGCGCTCGCCCAGCGGCGCACCGCCCGAGACGGCGTACTCGGCCGCGCCGCCGAGCGCCGCGCGGACCTTGCCGAGCACGAGGCGGTCGGCCAGCGCGTGCTGCGCCTTGAGCCGGGCGCCCGGGCCCCCCGGCGCGTCGAGCGCCCGCGAGTAGACGATCGCCGTCCGGGCGGCCCAGCGGAACGCCTTGAGCTTCACGCCCGTGCCGGCCTTCTGCTCGGAGGAGTTGTAGACCTTCTCGAAGACCCGCGGGACGGACAGCACGTACGTGGGCCGGAACGCGGCCAGGTCCGCCAGGAGGTTCTTGGTGTCCGGCGTGTGCCCGACGACGGCGCCCGAGGCCACCGACATCACCTGGATGAAGCGCGCGAACACATGCGCGAGCGGCATGAACAGCAGGGTGCGGGTGCCCGGCTTCGAGACGACGTCGCCCAGCCCGACGACGCCCTCGCGCGTGAGCGCGACGAAGTTGGCGTGGGTGAGCTCGACGCCCTTGGGGCTGCCGGTGGTCCCGGACGTGTAGATGATCGTGGCGACGTCGTCGCCGACGGTGGCCGCGGTGCGCCGGGCGACCTCCGCCTCGTCGCCGGCCCGGCCCTCCTCGCGGAGCGCCTCCAGGCCCCCCTCGTCGATGACCAGCACGCCCTCGAGGGCGGGCAGGGTGCCACGCACGGACTCGGTGGCGGCGGCGTGCGCCGTGGTCTCCACGACGGCCAGCCGCACGCCGGCGTCGGAGAGGATCCAGCGGATCTGCTCGGCCGACGACGTCTCGTAGACCGGCACCGGGACGGCGCCGACCGCCCAGACGGCGAAGTCGAGCAGCATCCACTCGTAGCGGGTGCGGCTCATGATCGAGACGCGGTCCCCGACCCCCACCCCGCGCGCGAGGAGCCCCAGGGCGAGGGCCGTGACCTGGTCGGCGAACGCGCGCGTCGTCACGGGCGTCCACGTCCCGCCCAGGCCCTGCTTGCGCTCGACGAGCGCGGTGTCGGGGGAGCGCTCCAGCCGCTCGGCGAGAAGGTCGGAGATCGACGTCGTCGGGTCGACGTCGGCGAGGCTGGGGCTGGCGCTCTCACGCACGGGGTTCTCCTGGGTCAGGCATCGGGGTGGCGGTGCGTGGGGTCGAGCACACGGGCGAGGAAGGCGCGGGTCCGGTCCTGGGTGGGTGCGCCGATGACGGCGTCGCCCGGTCCCTGCTCCACGACCACGCCGTCGTCCATGAACACGACGCGGTCGGCGACCTCGCGGGCGAACGCCATCTCGTGCGTCACCACGAGCATGGTCATGCCGGCGTCGGCGAGGTCGCGCATGACGGCCAGGACGTCCCCGACGAGCTCGGGGTCGAGGGCCGAGGTGGGCTCGTCGAAGAGCATCAGGGAGGGGTCCATGCTCAGGGCGCGGGCGATCGCCACGCGCTGCTGCTGCCCGCCCGAGAGCTGACCGGGCATCGAGCCGGCCCGGTCGCCGAGGCCCACCAGCGTGAGGTTGCGGCGGGCGATCTCCTCGGCCTGCGCCCGCGGCCGCCGCAGCACGCTGCGCTGGGCGAGCGTGCAGTTCTCGAGCACGGACAGGTGACCGAAGAGGTTGAACTGCTGGAACACCATGCCGACGTGGGTGCGGACCCGGTCGATGTCGACGTCGGGGTCCGTCACCTCGGTGCCCAGGACGCGCACCGTGCCGGACGTCGGCTGCTCGAGCAGGTTGACGCAGCGCAGCAGGGTCGACTTGCCCGAGCCGGACGGCCCGATGACGCAGACCACCTCGCCCTGGGCGACCTCCAGGTCGATGCCCCGCAGGACCTCGCGCTCCCCGAAGGACTTGTGCAGGTTCTCGATGGTGACGACGGGTGCGCCGGCGCCGCCCGCGGTGCTCTGGGTGCTCACACGTGCCCCTTGTGGCCGGTGGTGCGCTCGAGCCACCGCGTGAGCGAGCTGAGCGGGATGGTCAGGAGGAGGTAGACGAGGCCGACGGCGACGATCGACGTGAGCCCGCCGCTCGGGTCGCTCAGCGCGTTGCGCCCGACCTTGGTCAGCTCGTAGTCGCTCGTGGCCAGGCCGAGCGCGAACACCAGCGAGGTGTCCTTGAGCAGCAGGACCACCTCGTTGGTCAGCGGCGGCAGGACGATCCGGAACGCCTGCGGGATGACCACGCGCAGCATGGTCGCGGTGGGGGACATGCCCAGGCTCCGCGCGGCCTCGACCTGTCCCTTCGGCACCGCCTGGATGCCGGCCCGGAGCGTCTCCGCGATGTAGGCCGCCGAGACGAGCCCGAGCGCGAGGGCGATCTGGAGCACGACGGAGTCGAAGCGCACCTCGAAGGCGGTCGGGACCGCGTAGCCGAAGGCGAGCACGACCAGCAGCGCGGGGATCCCGCGGAAGAACTCGACGTACGCCGTGGCGAGGGCGCGCCAGACGCGCACCTCCGACAGCTTCATGAGCGCGAGCAGCAGGCCGAGGGCCAGGCCGACCGCGAACGCCGCGACCGTGTAGACGACCGTGTTGAGCGCCGCACGGGGTAGCAGCGGCGCGATGGCCCGCACCGCCTCGGGGTCCGCGAAGGCGGACGCGACCCGGCCCCAGTCGGCGGTCACGGCCACGAGCACGACCGCGACCGCCAGGAGGCTGTACTGCACCGTGCGCGAGATGCGGGCCCGCCGGCGCGGGCTCATGCGGGCCCGCCCGGCGAGCGGACCCGCGTCGCCCGCCACGCCGGACTGCTCGATGGTCATGCGGTGTCCCGTCGTTCTCGCGTTCGTGCCTGGCCGCCGGTCACTCGGCCGGGGCCGTGCCGATGTACTGCTCGTAGATCGTCGCGTAGGTGCCGTCCTCGCGGATGCGCTCGAGCGTGCCGTTGACGGCCTCGAGCAGGGCCGTGTTGCCCGTGCGCACGCCGATGCCGTACTGCTCGCCCGTCGGGAACGTCGCGGCGACCTCGAGGTCGCCGTCGGCGTACGGGCCCAGGACGGCGATGTCGTTGACGATCGCGTCCACCACGCCGGCGCGCAGCGCCTCGACCTGCAGGCCGAGGTCCTCGTACTGGCGCGTGGTCAGACCCTCCTCCGTGGCCCAGTCCTCGCCCGTCGTCGCCTGCTGCACGCCCACCGTGAGGCCCTTGAGGTCCTCGGCGGACGTCAGGTCGGCGCCGGCGGCGGTGAGCAGGCCCTGGTCGGCGTCGAAGTGCGGGTCGGCGAAGTCCAGCCGCTCCTCGCGCTCGTCGGTGATCGTGATGCCCGACGCGACGACGTCGCACTTGCGCGTCTCGAGGTCCTGGCCGGACTCGAGGCCCTCGAACGGCGTCGAGACGGTGGCGAGCTCCACGCCCAGGTCCATCGCGACCTCGCGGACGATGTCGACCTCGAGGCCGACGACCTCGCCGTCCTCCTCGTAGGTGAACGGCTCGTACGGCGGGTTGGCGCAGAGGGTCAGCGTCCCCTCGGAGACGAGCTGGATCTCGTCACTGCCCGCCCCGTCCATGGTGGCCTCGTTCGAGGCGGTGGAGCTGCACCCGGCGAGCGTGAGGGCGGCGGCGAGGCCGAGGAGCGCGGCGTGGTTCCGGCGCGGCATGGTCGTTCCTGTTCTGTGGGTGGTGCGATGCACGTGGAACTTTATACGCGCGCAAGCATGGCTATGCAGACGGAGGGCCTACTGTGACGAACGTCCCGCCCCTCGGCGGTGGTCGTCCGTGGTCACCGGGCGACGGTCACCGGGCTCGGCGCGCCTCGGCCTCACCGAGCTCGGCGTCCCGCACGCAGGTCAGCTCGATCGCGTCGTCGGGCGTCAGCGCGAGGTCGAGCGCGCGTCCGGCCGCGCGCACGTCGCCGAGCGCCGCGCGGACGTGGTCGACCTGCGCGGCCGGCACCACGAGCTCGGCGCGCAGGATCGGCGTCCGCATCGAGACCTTCGCCTCGGACTTGACCTTGCGCAGCGCGGCCAGGGCACGCCCGGCGGCGTCGAGGGCCGCGGGGTCGGCGTCGCCAGCCGCGTCGCGCAGCGGCCCGGCGACCGGCCACGGCGC
>NZ_JACEXH010000010.1:0-35130 GCF_014525465.1 Actinotalea sp. JY-7885
GGCGGGGCCGGCGCGGCCGCCCCGCCCGCGCCGCGGGCGAGCCCGTGGTCGCGGCGGCGGGGACGGCGAGCGGTGCCTCGGACGGAGCGGTCGCGGTCATGGCGGGTTCCTTCACGTCGGGGCCGGGCTCAGGAGCCGGCGGTGGAGGACTCGACGAAGGTCGGGTCGATGACCTCGTCGGCGGTGGGCGAGGCGTCGAGGTAGCCGAGCCCGTGCATCTGCTCGGCGAGCGCCTCGACCTGGGCGCGGTACTCGGCGTCCAGGGACCAGCGCGGCCAGATGTTGCCGATCGCCGTGTCGACCACGGCGGCGTCGAGGCCGAACTGCTCGACGACGCCGCTCGACCACGCCTCGGGGTCGGCGAGCATCGCCTCGGTGGCCTCGATGTGCGTGTCCACCACCGCCTGCACGAGCTCGGGGTCCGAGTCGATGAGGCGCTGCGTGGTGACCAGGCCGATGTTCACCTTGCCGACGGGCGTGTCGTAGGGGGAGACGATCTGGTGGGCGCCGTCGAGCATGGCGATGGAGGGGCCGAGCTCGGCGCTGGCGAAGGCGTCGATCTGCCCGCTCGCGAGCGCGTTCGCCATGTCGGAGAACGGCAGGTTGACGAGATCGAGCTCCTCGATGTCGACGCCGTGCTCCTCGAGCGTGAGCCGCAGCAGGATCTCCTGCGACGCGCCCTGCGGGTAGCCCACGGTGCGTCCGACGAGGTCGGCGACCGAGGTGATGTCCGTCGTGCCCACGATGTTGGACCCGCCGTCGGCGGCCGCCGCGACGACCACGACGTCCTGGCCCGCCGCGACACCGGAGAGCGCGGACGGCACACCCGTGACCCCGAAGTCGACGTTGCCGCTGACCACGGCGTTCTTGATGTCGGGGGAGGTGTCGAACTGGACGACCTCCACCTCCATGCCGTCCGGGAGGAAGTCCTTGTACAGGAACGGGGCGAACAGGTGCGGCTGGCCCTTGAGGGTCCCGACGGTGACGGTGCCCGTGGCGCCGTCGGGCTCGTCGGCCCCGGCGGCCGCGCAGCCGCCGAGGCCGGCCAGTGCGGCGACGGCCAGGAGGGCGGTGGTGGGCCGCAGTCGTGCGGTCGGTCGTGCGGTCATGATGATCTCCGGTCGGGTGAGGGGTGGGAGCAGGTCCGGGCGCCGGGCGGTGCCGGTCAGGTGGTGCCGGTCAGGTGGTGCCGGGACGGTCGCGACGCCGGCGGTGCGCGCGCCAGCCGCCGGCGGCCGTGATGTCGGGCTCCTCGCCGGTCAGCGCGCCCGTGAAGCCGACGACGGCCCGGCCGTCGGCCAGCCGGACGCGGCCGAGCGCGAGCGGCGCGTCGACGGTGGTGAGCAGGGTGCCGAGCGCCGCGGGGGAGAGCAGCCACTCCTCGCCGGGCAGCGCCGCACCCGCGCCGGCGGCGGTCCGGACCACCACCGGGCGCAGGCCGTCCGCGGCCAGGTGCATGGCGTAGTCCGGCGCCGTCGTGACGTCGCCGACGAAGCGCGCGCCGAGCTCCTCGAGCTGGGGGTTGCGCGGCTCCCCGCGCAGGTGGGCGCCGAAGACGACCACCGGGACGCCGCCGCTGGGGTAGGGCTCGGGCGGGAGCCCGGCCTCCCCGGCGAGCACGGCGGCGAGGTCGAGCCCGACCTGGTCCTCGAACCCGCGGGTCACCACGGTGACGCCGAACAGCCCGCCGTCGGCCGTGCCGCCGGGCACCGCGACCGCGGCCATGCCGAAGAGGTTCACGAAGTTCGTGTACGTGCCGAGCCGCGCGTTGACCCCGAGCGGGTCGGCCGCGACCGCGGCGAGCGTGGGGTGCTCGGGCGCGGTCGGGACCAGCAGGGCGTCGTACCCCGCGAGCGCCGCCAGGGACTGCGCCCGCAGCGCGCGCAGGCGCTGCTGGTCGCGGACGACGTCGGCGCCGATGACGGTCCCGGCGCCGCGGGCGATCGTGGCGACCGACGGGTCGGCGTGCTCGGGGTGCGCGGCCAGGAAGTCGCCGAAGGCGGCGTAGCGCTCCGCGACGAGCGCGCCGTCGTAGAGCAGTCGCGCCGCGGCGAGCAGCGGCGTGAGGTCGATCTCGCCGACGCCGGCGCCGGAGGCCTCGAGCCGGCCCCGGGCCGCGGCGAACCGGGCCAGCGCCTCGGGCGAGAGGCCTGCCAGGTCGGCGGCACGGGGCACGGCCACGCGGGGTGCCGCGGGTGCGGCGAGCCGGACGTCCGCGGGCCAGGTGCTGGAGGCAGGGTCGGCGGAGGCGGGGCCCGTCATGACCCGGATCGCCGCGGTGGCCAGGGCCAGCGTCGGCGCCAGGATGCTCACGCAGTCGTACGACGCGCACGCCGGCACGACGCCGTCCTTGGGGACGAGACCGAAGGTCGGCTTGATCCCCACCACGCCGTTGAAGGCGGCCGGCACCCGGCCGGAGCCCGCGGTGTCCGTGGCGACACCGATGTCGACGACCCCGAGCCCCACCGCGGCGCCGGACCCGGCGCTCGAGCCGCCGGAGACGCGGTCGGGCACCAGGGCGCTGCGGACGGCGCCGTAGGGGCTGCGCGAGCCGGTGAGGCCGGTGGCGAACTGGTCGAGGTTCGTCTTGCCGAGCAGCACGGTCCCGGCGTCGAGGAGCCGCTCGACGGCGGTGGCGGTGCGCTCCGCGATCCGCTCGAAGTCGGGGTGGCCGGCCGTCGTGGGCAGCCCGGCCACGTCGATGTTGTCCTTGACGGCGAGGACCGTGCCGGCCAGCGGCAGGTGCTCCCCGGCGGCGAGCCGGGCCTCGACCGCGGCGGCGTCGGCCAGGGCGTCCGCCTCGGGTCGCAGGGTGATCCAGACCTCCGGGCGGTCGACGGCGGCGAGGCGCGCATAGGCGTCGAGCACGCGCTGCGTGGGGGAGGGCCGCACGTCGTCCGGCGCGGTCGCGGGTGCGGGGGTCAGGGTGCTCACCGGGCGTCCCGTCCGTCGAGGTGGCCCATCCGTGCCATGGCGAGCGCGTGCGCCGCCCGCTCCACGACGACGTCGCGCGAGGAGCCGACGTGCGCGTGCAGGGCGTCGAGCGCCGTGGTCAGCCGCCCGGCCAGGACGTGCTCGGCGATCTCGACGTGCTCGTCGACGGTCGCCCGCATGCGGTCGGTGGTGAGGTAGTCGTACATCCGTACTCCCCTGATCTTCTGGTTGACCTGGGCGAGCGCCGCGGTCAGGGCGTGGTTGCCGGAGCTGTCCAGCAGCACGGCGTGGAAGCGCTCGTCGACCGCCACGAAGCCGGCGGTGGGCGCCGGGGGCGTGTCGCGCATCTCGTGCCAGCGGGCGAGCTCGGCCTCCAGGCGGGCGCGGTCGTGCCGGACCGTGGGGTCCTGCACCGCGCGGCGGATGCCCTGCAGCTCGAGGGTGATCCGCAGCTCGTAGAGCGCGGCGAGGTCGGCGAACGTCGGCATGTAGACGTACAGCCCGCCGCCGCGCTTCTCGAGGAGGCCGTCGGCGAGGAGCCGGGTCAGCGCCTCGCGGACCGGCGTCCGCGACACCCCGAACAGGTCGGCGAGCCGCTCCTCGCCCAGGCGCTCCCAGGGCGAGAAGCGTCCGCTGACGAGCTCGTCCCGCAGCGACTCGTACACCTGCTCGCGGCGCGAGCGACGGGCCTGGGGGCCCGTATCCACGCGTGTGCTCATGCCTGGATACAGTTCTGGATCCGTGTTTCGGGAGCGCCGCCGCGGGGTGAACGGGGCGTTGCCACGTGTCACGGTCCTGTTTCGTGCCGGCTCACCCGGACGGCCGAGCCGCCGGCCGGGCGCGGGTGAAAGAGGGGGTGAGGTGCCACGGCGCGGCTCGTTCCCGGCCGGGCCGCGTCGCTAGGTTCGCTGTGTGCACCGCTTCCACGCCCCTCCCGGATGGCCCACCCCGCCGACCGGCTGGTCGCCGCCCTCCGGCTGGCGGCCGGACCCGGCCTGGCCCGCGCCGCCCGCCGACCACGTCTGGTGGGTCGACGACCTCGCCGACGGCCCGGTGCCGGCGGCGCCCGTCCGGAGGGAGCCCGGGCCGACGGCTCCACCGCCCGGCATGCACGTCCCGGCGCTGGTCCCGGACGAGCCGGACGACGCGCGCGCGGCGGTGCCGGTGCGCCGGGTCCAGGCCGAGCCGGCCGGGGCCGAGCGGACGTTCACCTCGACGCGCGCCGTGGCCGAGTCGGACTGGGCGCTGTACCACCGGGCCACCGACGACGCGGTGCCGCTGCCGGCCCCGGGAGCCCCCGGATGGGCGGAGACGGTCATCGGCCCGGACGGCACCGTGACGTTCGTGCCCCGCGGGGTCGCGTGACGCCGGGGACGGTCTGAGCCGTCCCCGCCCCCGTCAGCGCGTGGACGCCGCGGCGGCGAGGGCCGCCTGGAGTCCCGCGACGTCCGTCGCGCCGGTCGTGAAGGACCGCACGGCGGCCGCGACCGCGTCGAACGTCGCGAGCGCGACGGCGCCGTGGGTCAGCGAGCCGACGACGGTGCTCTCCCGGAACGAGGCCATCGCCGAGCGCTGGTAGGGGCCGAAGTCCGCCGGGTCGGCGTCCGTGCGCGCCGGGATCGAGCCCTTCGCGCGGCTGAAGGCCGTCTGCCCCTCGCGCGACGCCACGGTCTCGAGCCAGGCCCGGGCGCCGTCGGGGTTCCGCGCCCCGACGGGCAGGGTGAAGGAGTCGGCGAGGAAGTCGAAGACGCCGTCGGTCCCCGGTACGGGGAAGTGGACGACGCCGGTCCCGACCTCCCGGCCCGCGCCCTCGAACGCCGGCAGCGCCCAGTCGCCCATGACCGTGAAGGCGGCCTGGCCGTCGATCACCCGCTGCGTGGCGTCGGGCCAGTCGAGCTGGTCCCGGTCGGGGTTCGTGAGGCTCAGCAGGGTGCGGAAGTCCTCCAGGGCGGCCGTGACCTCGGGGCCGCGCCAGTCGGTCGTGCCGTCCCACAGGCCGGTGTAGGCCTCGGCCCCCAGGCCCGCCAGGAGCACGGTCTCCAGCAGGTGCACCTGGGTCCACGTCGTGCCCACGGCCAGCGGCGTGACGCCCGAGCGCCCGACGGTCTCGAGAGCCGCCACCCACTCGTCGATCGACGCGTACGTCGCGTCGGGGTCGAGGCCCGCCGCGGCGAGCACGTCGGGGTTCGCCCACACGACGTTCGCGCGGTGGATGTTCGAGGGCACCGCGTAGATGTCGCCGTCGACCGTGAGCGTCGCCACGAGCTCGGGCGGCAGCACGTCGCGCAGGCCGAGCTCGTCGTAGAGGTCGGAGAGGTCCTCGAGCCGCCCGCCCTCGGCGTAGTCGGCGAGCTCCGCGCCGGCGTGCGCCTGGAAGGTGTCCGGCGGGTCCTGGGCCGCGAGCCGCGAGCGCAGCAGGTCCTTGGCCGCCGTTCCCGCCCCTCCGGCCACGGCGCCGTCCACGAGCCGCACGTCGGGGTGCTGGGCGGCGAAGACCCCCACGACGGCGTCGAGGCCGCGCTTCTCGGAGCCGCTCGCCCACCACGTGAAGACCTCGACGCGGGAGGTCGCCTCCGGCGCCGCGACGGTGCCGCCGGCGGCGCAGCCCGCGAGGAGCAGGGCGGCGACGGCGGCAGCGATCAGCCGCGCTGTGCCTGACCTGCGCATGGGCTCCGCCTTCGTCGCCGTGTGCCGACCGCGCCAGGCTATCCTCGGGCGTGGCCAACGAGCGGGTGCCGCCAGGCTCCCAGACCTCTCTGCGCGAGGCCAACCGCGCCCGCATCGTGACCGCAGTGCAGCAGCAGGGTGCCATCACGCAGGTCGAGCTCGCCGGCCTCACCGGCCTGTCCGCCGCGACGATCTCCAACATCGTCAAGGAGCTCGCCCAGGCCGGCGTCCTGAGCACCGCGCCGACGTCGCGCAGCGGCCGCCGCGCCCAGCTCGTCACCCTGGCCCGCAACCTCGGCCTGCTCGCCGGCGTGCACGTCGCGGAGCGCTCGATGCGCGTGGCGCTGGGCGACGTCACCCAGCGCGTGCTCGCCGAGCAGCGGCTGCCCCTGCCGCCCGAGCACCGTGCCGACGAGGGCCTCGACCGCGCCGCGATGCTGGTGGAGGAGATGGTCGACTCGCTCGGGGCCGCGCCGGGCGAGGTCCTGGCGCTCGGGGTGGGCGTCCCCGCGCCGGTCGACGTGCGTACCGGCCGCGTCTCGGGCGTGGGGATCCTGCGGGGCTGGGACGGCGTGGACGTCCCGGCCGTGCTCTCGCACCGCCTCGGCGTGCCGGTCCGCGTGGACAACGACGCCAACCTCGGCGCGCTCGCGGAGGTCCGGCTGGGTGCGGCACGCGGACGGTCCCACGTCGCCTACCTGCGCGTCTCGCACGGCGTGGGCCTCGGGCTCGTGCTCGACGGACGCGTCTTCCACGGCCGGGTCGGCGCGGCGGGCGAGCTCGGTCACCTCGTCGTCGACGAGGGCGGGGCGCCGTGCCGGTGCGGCAACGACGGCTGCCTGGAGGGCGTCGTCGGCTCGAGCGCCGTCGTGCGGCGCATCCCGGAGCGGCACCTGACCCTGCGGGACCTCGTGGTGCGCGCGCGCGAGGGCGACGAGGGCTGCCGGGCGGTGGTCGCGGACGTCGGGCGCCGGCTCGGCGCGGCGATGGCGGGCGTGTGCACGCTCCTGGACCCGGAGATGATCGTGGTGGGCGGCGAGCTCGCGCACGCGGGCGAGGTGCTGCTCGGCCCGCTGCGCCGCGAGGTCGAGGAGCGCGCCCTGCTCTCGACGGCCGGTCCCGTCGAGGTGGTGGTCGCGACGCTCGGCGACCAGGCCGAGGTCCGCGGGGCCCTCGCGCTCGCGGTCGACGCGGCCCAGCTCGCGGCGCCCGTGCCGATGGCGGTCCGGTGAGGCGCGTCGCCCGGTGCGTCGGGCTGGTCGTGGCCGCCCTGGCCCTCGCCGCCGGCTGCACGGTGCAGCCGGGCGCCCCGCCGTCGTCCGACGCACCGGGCGCCACGATCGCCCTCCTGCTCCCGGAGTCGAAGACCTCGCGCTACGAGGGCATCGACCGGCCGGTGTTCGAGCAGGTGGTGGCCGAGCGCTGCGCCGACTGCGACGTGCTCTACGCCAACGCCGGGCAGGACGCCGCGCGCCAGCAGCAGCAGGCCGAGTCGGCGCTCACCCAGGGAGCGGACGTCCTCGTGCTCGGCGCGGTCGACGCGGCCGCCGCGCAGAGCATCGTGGTGGCGGCCGCCGACCGTGGCGTCGCGGTCGTCGCGTACGACCGGTTCGTCGCCGGCGCCCCGGTCGACTACTTCGTGGCGTACGACGCCGCCCGCGTCGGGCAGCTCCAGGGCGAGGCGCTCGTGGCGGCCGTCGGGCCGACGGCTCCCGGCGAGGGCGTGCTGCTCGTCCACGGGGCGTCGACCGACCCGAACGCCGCCGGCCTCAAGGCCGGGCTCGCCGCGGCGCTCGAGGGCTCGGGACTGACAGTGCTGGCCGAGTACGACACGCCCGACTGGAGCCCGGACAAGGCCCAGGAGTGGGTCCAGGGCCAGCTGACCCAGTACGCCGGCCGCGTCGTGGGCGTCTACGCCGCGAACGACGGCACGGCGGGCGGCGCGATCTCGGCGATGCGTGCCGCGGGGATGGACCCCGTCCCGCCCGTCACGGGCCAGGACGCCGAGCTCGCCGCGGTCCAGCGCATCGTGGCCGGTGACCAGCACATGACCGTCTTCAAGGCCATCAGCCAGCAGGCGCGCACCGCCGCCGAGCTGGCGGTGCGGCTGGCCCGCGGCGAGACGCCGCAGGCGACCGTCCAGGTCGGCGGCGTGCCGTCGATCCTCCTGGCTCCCGTGGCCGTGACCCGGGACCAGGTGGCCGACGTCGTCGTGGGCGGCGGCGTGCACAGCACGGAGGAGATCTGCGTGGAGCCGTACACGGACGACTGCCGGGCCCTCGGGCTGCTGGACGCGGGGGCGGGCTCGTGAGCGCCGTCGCGGAGCACCGCGCGGGTCGCGCACCCGGCGCGGACGGCCCGGTGATCTCGCTGCGGGGCGTCTCGCACAGCTTCGGCGCGGTGCGGGCCCTGGTGGACGTGGACCTGGACCTGCACGCGCACGAGGTCGTCGCGGTCGTCGGCGACAACGGCGCCGGCAAGTCGACCCTGGTCAACGTCCTGTCCGGCGTGCTCGTGCCGGACGCCGGCGAGGTCGTCGTCGAAGGGCGCGAGACCCACCTGCGCTCCCCGGGCGTGGCGCGCCAGCTGGGCATCGCGACCGTGTTCCAGGACCTGGCGCTCTGCGAGGACCTCGACGTCGTCGAGAACCTCTTCCTCGGCCAGGAGATCCGCCGCGGGCCCCTGCTCGACGAGGTCGCGATGGAGCGCGAGGCGTACCGCCTGCTCGCGCTGCTCGCGGCGCGTGTGCCCTCGGTGCGCGCGCCCGTGCGTGACCTGTCGGGCGGGCAGCGCCAGGCGGTCGCCATCGCGCGTGCCCTGCTGGGCGAGCCGCGTGTGCTCGTGCTCGACGAGCCGACGGCGGCGCTCGGCGTCACGCAGACGGCCGAGGTGCTCACGCTCGTCGAGCGCGTGCGCGAGCGCGGGTACGGCGTCGTGCTCGTCAGCCACAGCATGGCCGACGTGCAGGCCGTCGCGGACCGCATCGTCGTGCTGCGCCGGGGGCGCCTCAACGGCGACTTCGACGCGGACCGCACGAGCTACGAGGAGATCATCGCGGCGATCACGGGCGCGAGCCCCGTCCGGCGTCGTCGGCGGCAGGAGGACGTATGAGCACGGGCACCTGGACGACCGCCGGCGTGGTCGGTCGCCGCCCCGTCGGCGCTCCCGTCGGACCCCCGCCGCTCGGGTGGCGGGACCGCGAGCCGGGCTCGCTGCCCGTCGTCGTGGGGCTGGTGGTCCTCGCCCTCGTGTTCCAGGCGTTCAACAGCAACTTCCTGTCGAGCGACAACCTCGTCAACCTCACGCTCCAGTCGGCGACGACGGGGGTGATCGCCCTCGGCGTCGTGCTGGTGCTGCTCGTGGGCCAGATCGACCTCTCGGTCGGCGCCGTCAGCGGCCTGGCGGCGGCGGTGGTCGCCGTCGGCTTCGTCCAGGCGGGGTGGCCGCTGTGGGTGGCGGTGCTCGTCGCGGTCGCACTCGGGGCCGCCGTCGGCGCGGGGTACGGCTGGCTCTTCACCCGGCTCGGCGTCCCCAGCTTCGTCATCACGCTCGCCGGCCTGCTCGTGTGCGTCGGCCTGCAGGTGCGCGTGCTCGGCACCACCGGCTCGATCAACCTGCCCTACGAGTCCTGGCTCGTGCGGTTCAGCCAGCAGACGTTCCTCGCGCCCGCGACGTCGTACGCGCTCGCGGCGCTCGTCGTCGCCGGGTACGCAGCCACGCTCCTGGTCGGACGCCGGCGCCGCGTGGCCGCCGAGCTGCCCGCGGAGGGCCTGCGGAGCATCGCCGCGCGCACGGCGGTGCTCGCGGCCTGCCTCGGCCTGGCCACCTGGTACCTCAACCAGAACCGGGGCGTCGGCGCGATGTTCGCCCTGTTCCTGGTCCTCGTGCTCGCGGTGGACGTGCTGCTGCGCCGGACCCGGTGGGGCCGCTCGGTGCGGGCCGTGGGGAGCAACCCCGCCTCGGCCCGCCGCGCCGGGTTCGCCGTGCGGCGCGTGTACGTGTCGGTCTTCATGGCGTGCACCGCGCTGGCGGCGCTCGGCGGCGTCCTGTCCGCGGGCCGGCTCGCGGCCGCGAACCAGGGGACCGGCGGGTCGGACGTCAACCTCACGGCCATCGCCGCCGCCGTGATCGGCGGCACGAGCCTGTTCGGCGGCCGGGGCAGCGCCTGGTCGGCGGTGCTCGGCGCCCTGGTCATCCACTCGATCTCGAGCGGGCTGACGCTGCTCAACCTGGACGCGTCGATCCGCTACATCGTGACCGGTGTGGTGCTGGCCCTGGCCGTGACGATCGACGCGCTCTCGCGCCGGCGGGTCACCGCCGTGCCGTGAGCGCGCGGCTCAGCGGAAGACGATCGTGCGGTGCCCGTCCAGCAGGACGCGGTGCTCGGCGTGCCACCGCACCGCGCGCGCGAGGGCGCGGCGCTCGACGTCCTGGCCCAGCGCCACGAGGTCCTCGACCCGCTTGCTGTGGTCGACCCGCTCGACGTCCTGCTCGATGATCGGGCCCTCGTCGAGGTCGCCGGTGACGTAGTGCGCCGTCGCGCCGATGAGCTTGACGCCGCGGTCGTGCGCCTGCGCGTAGGGGCGCGCGCCCTTGAAGCTGGGCAGGAACGAGTGGTGGATGTTGATGACGCGCCCGCTCAGGGTGCGGCACAGGTCGTCGGACAGGATCTGCATGTAGCGGGCCAGGACCACGAGCTCGACGTCGAGCTCCTCGACGAGCGCGAGCAGCCGCGCCTCGGCGGCGGCCTTGGTGTCGCGCGTGACCGGCACGTGGTGGAACCCGATGCCGTAGAAGGCGGCCACGTCGGCCAGGTCCGTGTGGTTCGAGACCACCGCGACGATGTCGACCGGGAGGCCCTCGGACTGCTGGCGGAACAGCAGGTCGTGCAGGCAGTGCGCGGCCGTGGAGACCATGACGAGCGTGCGCATCCGGCGGCCCGCGACGTCCAGCCGCCACGTCATGGCGAACTCGTCGGCGAGGTGCGTCAGGGCGGCCCGCAGGTCCGCCTCGGGGGCGGACGCCTCGACCTGCACGCGCATGAAGAACAGGCCCGTCTGCGGGTCACCGAACTGCTGGGACTCGGTGATGTTGCCCCCGTGGGCGGCGAGCAGCCCGGCGACCGCCGCGACGATGCCCGGCCGGTCCGGGCAGGACAGGCTGAGCACCCAGTGCGTGGGGGCTGTCGGCGGAGCCGGATCGGGCGACGTGGAGGTGCTGGTCACGGGCCCGAGGCTACCGGCCGAGGCGCCGCGTCTCGCCAGCGGAGCGTCGCGGGCACGTGCCCGCGCCCGGATGGGAGCATGACCGGCATGAGCGAGCCCGAGGTGAGGATCGACGTCGTCGGCGACGAGGCGGCAGGTGAGCTGCTGACCGTGCGGCGTGCCGCCTTCGTCAGCGAGGCGCAGCTGTACGGGGACCCGAACATCCCGCCCCTGACGCAGACGCTCGACGAGCTCCGCGCCGACCTCGCCGACCCGTCGGTGGTGACCCTCGGTGCGTGGCTCGGCCACCGCCTCGTCGGGTCCATCCGCATCGGCCAGGAAGGGACCAAGGCGACGCTCGGCCGGCTCGCCGTCGTGCCCGACATGCAGGGCAAGGGCATCGGGACGGCCCTGCTCCTCGCCGTGCCGGAGCGCCTGCCGGCGGACACCTCCGAGCTCTGGGTCTTCACCGGCCAGGACTCGGTCCAGAACCTGCAGATGTACACGAAGCACGGCTACGAGCACCAGTACGACCAGGCGGCGGGGGACCTCACGTACGCCTACCTGCGCAAGATCCTGGGCGACGACGCGGAGGCGGTCGCCGACTGATCCTTGCGCGCCGGTCGCCGACCGGCGCCGCGCCGCCCCGACGGCGGCCCCCCGCCCGCCCCCGCACCGCCGCGCACCCCGCTGCTGCGAGGCGTCGGCGCGTCCTAGGTTGCGCGCCTGACTAGTCAGTCGTACTGTCTAGCCATGGACGAGGTGCGCTGGCCCGGGGAGTGGCTGCGGGGCGTGCTGTCGCTCTGCGTCCTCGCCGTCGTCGCGGAGGGCGAGACCTACGGGTACGCCGTCGCCCAGCGCCTGCAGGCCGCCGGTCTCGGCGCGATCAAGGGCGGCACGCTGTATCCCGTCCTGACCCGGCTCGAGGAGGACGGCCTCGTCACCTGCGCGTGGCGCGAGGGCGACGCCGGCCCCGGGCGCAAGTACTTCGCCGTCACCGACGCCGGGCGGGCCGAGCTCGCCCGTCGCGTCGCCGACTGGACCACCTTCACCCAGCGGGCCGTGGGCCTGCTCGACCCCGAGGGAGCGCGACGATGACCACCGAGGTGCGGGCCTACCGTGACCAGCTCCTGCTCGAGCTCCGCCTGCGCGACGTCCCCGGCCCGCGGATCGCCGAGGCGCTCGCCGAGGTGGACAGCCACGTCGCCGAGACGGGCGAGGGTGCCCTCGAGTCGTTCGGCCCGCCGCGCGCCTACGCCGACGAGCTCGCCGTGAGCCTCGGCCTGCCGGCTGGACGCGGCTGGTGGCGCACCATGCGAGCCGGGTTGACGTGGCGCGAGGCCCTCGTCGCCGCCGGTGCGGCGGCGGTGTCGTTCGCGGGCACGTGGCTGCTCCTCGACGGCGCCGTGGGCCTGGCGGACGGGGAGCCGGCGGTCGGGGGCCAGCCCGCGCTCGGGGTGCTGCTCGCGGGCCTCGCGCTGCTGGCGGCTCTCGCCGGCGGCGTGGTCCTGCGGACGCGTGCCGCGGCCGACCCCGTGCTCGACCCGCGCACGGGCCGCGACATGGCGCCGCGCGTCCCGCTGTGGGCCTGGCTCGTCGTGTGCGGAGGGCCCGTGGCGCTGCCGCTCGCGGCGGTGGCGGTCCGGCTGCTCACGGACTGAGGTCGCTCGTTGCTAGCATGACCCGGGTCGCGACTGGCGCAGGTGGGTCACCACCAGGGAGCGACGCAAGCATCAGACTTCGGGTCGTACGCCTGGGCCCCGGGTCACCACACCCTGTCGTGTGCGTGCCCGGACCGAGCCGGGGCCACCACGCACCCCTGATGCCGAGGAGAGTCCCATGAGCTCCGACCGAACGCTCGACCAGCCGCTGTCCGAGCTGGACCCCGAGATCGCCGCCGTCCTCGACGGTGAGCTGGCTCGCCAGCGCGACACGCTCGAGATGATCGCGAGCGAGAACTTCGTGCCCCGCGCGGTCCTGCAGGCCCAGGGCTCCGTCCTGACGAACAAGTACGCCGAGGGCTACCCGGGCCGGCGGTACTACGGCGGCTGCGAGCAGGTCGACGTCGCGGAGACCCTCGCGATCACGCGGGCCAAGGAGCTCTTCGGCGCCCAGCACGCCAACGTCCAGCCGCACTCGGGGGCCACGGCGAACGCGGCGGTCATGCACGCGCTCGCGAACGCGGGGGACCGGCTCCTCGGCCTCGAGCTCGCGCACGGTGGCCACCTCACGCACGGCATGAAGATCAACTTCTCGGGCAAGCTGTACGACGTCGGCGCGTACGGGGTCGACCCCGACACGTTCCTCGTCGACATGGACGTCGTGCGCGAGCGGGCCCTCGAGCACCGCCCGCAGGTCATCGTCGCGGGCTGGTCGGCGTACCCGCGGCACCTCGACTTCGCCGCCTTCCGCGCGATCGCCGACGAGGTCGGCGCGCGCCTGTGGGTCGACATGGCGCACTTCGCGGGCCTGGTGGCCGCCGGCCTGCACCCCAGCCCGGTGCCGCACGCCGACGTCGTCTCCTCCACCGTCCACAAGACGATCGGCGGCCCGCGCTCGGGCTTCATCCTCACCACGGACGAGCTCGCGAAGAAGATCGACTCCGCCGTCTTCCCGGGTCAGCAGGGCGGCCCGCTCATGCACGTCATCGCCGCCAAGGCCGTGTCCTTCAAGATCGCCGGCACGGCGGAGTTCCGCGAGCGCCAGGAGCGCACCCTGGAGGGTGCGCGGATCATCGCCGACCGGCTCTCGCAGCCCGACGTCGCCGGTGCCGGGGTCTCGGTCCTCACCGGCGGCACGGACGTGCACCTCGTGCTCGTCGACCTGCGGAAGTCCGACCTCGACGGCCAGCAGGCGGAGGACCTCCTGCACGCCGTCGGCATCACGGTGAACCGCAACGCGGTGCCCTTCGACCCGCGCCCGCCGCGCGTGACGTCCGGCCTGCGGATCGGCACGCCGGCGCTTGCGACGCGCGGCTTCGGCGCGACGGAGTTCACCGAGGTCGCCGACCTCATCGCGACGGCCCTGGTGCAGGGCCAGGCGACGGACGTCGACGCGCTCGCGGCGCGTGTCGCCCGCCTGACCGAGGCGTTCCCGCTCTACCCCGGCCTGCAGCAGTGACCGCGCGCGTCCTGGACGGGACGGCGACGGCCGCGGCCATCAAGGCGGAGCTGACGACGCGCGTCGCCGCGCTCGCCGAGCGCGGCGTCCGCCCGGGCCTCGGCACGCTGCTCGTCGGGTCGGACCCGGGCTCCACCTGGTACGTCAACGGCAAGCACAAGGACTGCGCGGAGGTCGGCATCGCGTCGATCCGCGAGGACCTGCCCGAGACCGCGACGCAGGAGGAGATCGAGGCCGCCGTCGAGCGCCTCAACCGGGACCCGGCGTGCACGGGCTTCATCGTCCAGCTGCCGCTGCCGAAGGGCATCGACACCAACCGCGTGCTCGAGCTCGTGGACCCGGACAAGGACGCGGACGGCCTGCACCCGACCAACCTCGGGCGCCTCGTGCTGCGCGTCAACGAGGCGGTCACCTCCTCGCTGCCCTGCACGCCGCGCGGGATCATCGAGCTGCTCGAACGGCACGGCGTCGAGCTGAACGGCGCGCACGTCGTCGTCGTCGGGCGGGGCACGACGGTGGGCCGCTCGATCGGGCTGCTGCTCACGCGGCGCGCGGTCAACGCGACGGTCACCCTCACGCACACGGGCACGCGGGACCTGGCGTCGCACACCCGCACGGCCGACGTCGTCGTGGCGGCGGCGGGCGTGCCCGGCATCATCACGGCCGACATGGTCAAGCCCGGCGCCGCCGTGATCGACGTCGGCGTCTCGCGGGTCACCGACCCGGCCACCGGCACGACCCGCGTCGCGGGCGACGTGGACCCGGGCGTCGCCGAGGTCGCGGCGTGGCTCTCGCCGAACCCGGGCGGCGTCGGGCCGATGACGCGCGCGATGCTGCTGGCGAACGTCGTCGACGCCGCGGAGGCGGCCGCCCCCGCCTGACGCGATGAGTTCCGGACGGCCCGCTGGTCATCATCTCCGGCGGGTCCGTCCGGGACCCGGGGAGAGGAGACCGTCATGGGAGACGTCCGACCGCACCTGTGGTTCAGCTCGGGTGCCGAGGAGGCGGCGGAGTTCTACGCCGCGACGGTGAAGAACTCGGCGGTCACGCGGGTCGCGCGGGCGCCCGAGGGGGTCCCGGGGGTCGAGGGCGGCGTCGCGTTCATCGTCGACTTCGTCCTGGACGGGATGCCCGTGACCGCGATCAACGCGGGTCCGCAGTTCCGGCTCGACGAGGCGTTCTCGTTCTACCTCACCTGTCACTCGCAGGAGGAGGTGGACCACTACTGGGAGGCGCTCGCGGCGGGGGGCGGTGAGCACAGCGAGTGCGGGTGGCTCAGGGACCGCTGGGGCGTCTCGTGGCAGGTCGTCCCGGCGCAGCTCGACGACATCATGGCCGGCCCGGACGCCGAGGGCGTCAACCGCGCGATGCAGGCGATGCTCGGCATGGGCAAGCTCGACATCGCGGCGCTGCAGGCCGCGTACGACGGCCGCGAGGTCAGTGCTCCGACGGCGTGACGGCGTCCGCGGCGTCGTCCGGCGCGGTGGCGTAGGTGAGGCAGAAGGGGTGGCCGGCCGGGTCCGCGTAGACCCGGAAGCCCGGCTCCTCCCACGGCAGCCGGCGGGCCCCGAGCGCCAGCACCTGCTCCTGGGCACGCTCGATGTCCGCGACCTCGATGTCCAGGTGGAACTGCTGCGGGACGGTCGGGTCCGGCCACGTCGGCGGCACGTGGTCCGGCGCGTGCTGGAACGAGAGCACGCGCCGGTCGGGGCCCGCGCCGGGCGGGCCGAGGTCGATCCAGCCCCCGTCCTCGCGCACGATCTCCAGGCCGAGGACGGCGGCGTAGAACTGCGCGGCCGCGCGCGGGTCGACGCAGTCCAGGACCACGGTCTCGAGGCGTCCGATCATGCGCCCATGCTGCTCGCGGCGCGTGACGAGCGCCACCCCTGACGGCGCCCCGACCCGTCGGGGGCGTTTGGTTGGATGGTCCGGTGCTGAGCATCGCGACCGTCAACGTCAACGGGATCCGCGCCGCCGTGCGGCGCGGCATGGACGCGTGGCTCGCGTCCCGGCGGCCCGACGTCGTCCTGCTGCAGGAGGTCCGCGCGCCGCAGGAGTCCGTCGCGGACGCGTTCGCGCCGGGGGAGTGGGACCTCGCGCACGCGGAGTCCGAGGTCAAGGGGCGCTCCGGCGTCGCGATCGCGTCCCGGCTGCCGATGCGTGCGGTCCGGATCGGCCTCGACGGCACCCTCGACGTCCCCGGCAACACCGGGCGCTGGGTCGAGGCGGACCTCGAGCTGCCGGCGGGGCGCACGCTGACCGTCGTGTCGACGTACATCCACTCGGGCACCGTGGGCACGCCGTCGATGGCCGAGAAGTACGGCTTCCTCGAGCGGGTGACCGCGCGGCTCGCCGAGCTGCGGGCCGACGGCGGCCTCGCCGTCGTGGCGGGCGACGTGAACATCGCCCACACGGAGGCGGACATCAAGAACTGGAAGGGCAACGTCGGCAAGGCGGGCTTCCTGCCGGAGGAGCGCGCCTACCTCGACCGCTGGTTCGACGCCGGCTGGGTCGACCTGGGCCGGCGCCTGGGCGGCGACGGCCCGGGGCCGTACACGTGGTGGTCGTGGCGCGGCAAGGCGTTCGACAACGACGCCGGCTGGCGCATCGACTACCAGATCGCGTCCCCCGAGCTCGCGGCCGCCGCGGTCAAGGCCGAGGTCGACCGCGCGGCGACGTACGACGCGCGCTTCAGCGACCACGCGCCGCTGGTCGTGGGCTACGACGTCTGAGCCCCGGGGGCGTCAGCCCGTGCCGCCGCGCAGCGCGGTGATCGGCTCGATGCCGGCCGCCTTGAGCGCCGGGTAGGTGCCCGCCCCGAGCCCGATCAGGCCGCCCAGGAGCGAGGCCCCGATGGCCACGAGCGGGTCGAGGATCGGCGTCCACTCCTTGCCGAGCGAGACGGCCACGACGACGAGCACGCCGATCGCGGCGCCGATGAGGCCGCCGAGGAGGCCGATCACCATGGACTCCGCCAGGAACTGGTTGCCGATGTTGCGCTTGCTCGCCCCCAGGGCGCGGCGCAGCCCGATCTCGCCGATCCGCTCCCGGACGGAGAGCAGGGTGATGTTGGCGATGCCCAGGCCGCCGACGAGCAGGGCGACCGCGCCCAGGGCCAGGAAGATCGCGTCGATGTCCGCCTGGACGTTCTCGCGGACGGCCGACGCCGGGGGCGGCACCTGGACCTCCAGCGAGTCCGGGTTGTTGGGCGCGAGCGCCAGCGGGGCCTGGTCGCCCACGACGGGTCCGGCGCCGACGGCGATCGTCGCGTGCGCCTGCTCCAGGCCCTGCAGGCCGAAGACGGCGCGCGCGGTGCCGACGGGCAGGATCACGGCGTCCAGGAGGTCGCTGCGGCGCTTGACGTCGTCGATGATGCCGATCACGGTGAACGAGCGCTCGCCGATGAAGATGGACGGCTGACGGTCCACGCGGTGCACGCCCAGGCGGGTCGCGGCGCGCGACCCGAGCACCACGACGCGGTCGGCGCGCTCGTCGTGGCCGGCGTCGAAGTACCGACCCGTGACGACCGAGCCGCGGACGGCGTCGAGCAGGCCGGGGCTGGTGGCCCGGACCTCCGGTGACGCGAGCGTCGGCGCCGACGGGTCGTTGACCGGCACGGCGGTGATGGTCGCGCCGTCGACGTCGACCGGTGCGACGGCGCCGGCCGCCTCGACACCCGCGAGACGCCCCAGGCGGTCCTCGACGTCCCACGGGATGGTGCCCGCGGCGCGCTCACCGCCGGCGGTGCGCGCCGTCGCGGGCTCGACGACGACCTGCGTCGCGGCGACCGCGTCGAACTGGGCGGCGATCTGCCCGGCCGCGGTCTGGGCGAGGCCGACCGTCACGACCAGCGACCCGACGCCCAGCACGGTCCCGATGATCGTCAGGACGAGGCGCCCGGGGCGGGCACCGATGCCGTGGGCGGCCTCGTTGACGAGGTCGCGCAGGCCGAACCGGTCGCCCTTGGGGCCGCGCGGCACGACCGACGTCGGCCGACGGCGCCCGGCGCGGGCGAGCAGGCGCCGGGGCAGCGCCGTCAGCGGAGCGATGCCCGCCATCACGCCACCTCGGTGAGCAGGCCGTCGGCGATCCGGATGCGCCGCTGGGCGCGCGCGGAGACGCCGGGGTCGTGCGTGATGACGACGAGCGTCAGGCCGTCGGCGTGGAGCTCGTCGAACAGGTCGAGCACGCCCGCGGAGTTCTCGGAGTCGAGGTTGCCCGTCGGCTCGTCCGCCAGGAGCACCGCCGGGCCCGCGACCACCGCGCGGGCCACGGCCACCCGCTGGCGCTCGCCGCCGGACATCACCGTGGGCAGGAAGTCGAGGCGGTGGTTGAGCCCCACCCGGTCGAGCGCCGCCAGCGCGCGGTCGCGGCGCTCGGCGCGCGGGACGCCGCTGTACAGCGTGGCGAGCAGGACGTTGTCGAGCACGCTGCGGTGCGGCAGCAGGTGGAAGGACTGGAAGACGAAGCCGATGCGCCCGCCGCGCAGCGTGGCGCGGTCCTCGTCCGAGGCCTGCCCGGTGGCGAGCCCGTCCAGCAGGTAGTCGCCCTCGGTCGGCCGGTCGAGGAGGCCGAGGATGTGGAGCAGGGTCGACTTGCCGGACCCGGACGGCCCGATGATCGAGACGTAGTCGCCCCGCTGGACGCGCAGGTCGACCGACTTCAGGGCGCGGACCGGCTCGGTGCCCGGGAACGTCCGGCTCAGACCCCGGAGCTCGATGACCGGCGGCTCGACCCCGGGCTCCGGTTCGGGCGCGGTGACGTCGAACAGCTCGACGACGCTCATCCGTCGCTGCCCTCGTCCTCGGCCTCGTCCGGCGACTCGGTCTGGCCCGCGGCGGTCACGCCAACGACCACGCGGTCACCCTCCGCGAGAGTGCCGTCGATCGCGGTGACCTCGACGAAGCCCGCAGCGGCGAGTCCGGTCTGGACCGTGACGAGCGTCGACTCGTCGCCGGACAGGACCTCGACGCGCGCCTCGCCGCCGGGGCCGGCGGTCAGCGCCGCGGTCGGGACGGCGAGGACCTCGCCCTCCGTCGAGCCCACCTCGATCGTCATCCGCACGTTCGCGCCCTGGAGCTGTCCGCGCTGCTCGTCGGTCAGCGCGTCCGGCACGACGACCAGGCGCATCCGACCGTCCGCACCGGCGCCGCCGGCGCCGCCGCTCTCGCCGCCGCCCTCGCCCTCGCCCTCGTCGCCGTCCTCGCCCTCCGCGTCGGCCGGCGGTGTGCCGATCGACTGCACCGTGCCCGGGATCTCGCTGCCGTCGGGCATCGTGATCGTCGTCACCGCGCCCACGGGGACCAGCGCCGCGTCCTCGGCGGAGACGTTCCCGGCGATCTGCAGCGTCGCGCCCGACACCTTCGCCACGGGAGCACCCTCCACCGTCGCGCCCCGGCGCACGTCGACGTCGTCGACCCGGCGAGGGAGGTTGGACAGGAACACGACCTCGGCCGCGGGCAGCGGCGTGATGACGTCCTCCTGGGCCCGCGCCAGCTCCTCGCGGGCGTCGTCGAGAGCCCGCTGGGCGGAGGCGAGGGCGGCGCGCTCCTCGGCCGCGTCGGGGGCGGCGAGCCCCTCCTCGCGGGCGGCGACCGCCTGGGCGAGCATGCCCTGGGCCTCGACGACGGCCGTCGGGTCGCACGGGGACTCGGGCGTCCCGCCGCCCTCGCAGGCGGCCCGCGCCTGGTTCAGGCGGGCCTGGGCGGTGTCGGCGGCCGTGTCGAGCGCGATGCGCTCGGACCGCTTGATCCCCGCGCCCGCGGTGGCCACCGCGCGCTGCGCGGCGCCGACCTGCTCCTCGGCGGCGCGGACGCCGTCGCGGGCCGTCTCGACCGCCTCCTGCGCCTCCTCGCCCCCGGTGGGCACCTCGTACCCGGCGCGCTCGTAGAGGGCCTGGACGGCGGCGGCGGTCTGGGTGTCGTAGGCGTTCGACGCCACGTCACCCGGGTTCAGGCCGAGCGAGGCCAGCGCGGCCTTCAGCTGGAGCACGTCCGGACCGGAGACGCCGACGCGCAGCGTGCGGTACACCGGCAGGTCGCCGGGCAGGAGGATGACGGGTCGTCCGGCGATCTCGAGCATGACGTCGCCGGCGTTGAGCGTCGCACCCACGGCGGGCACCCGCCCCGTGACGACGGCGGTCCCGCCCAGGTCGCCGGCCTCGATGGTCACGTCGACCGGGTCCTCGTAGACCACGTCGCCGCGCAGGACCACGTCGTTCTCGAGCTCCTTGAGCTCGACGGGGACGGTGATCGGTCCCGGCTCGGGCGGCGCCGCGTTGGCCGCCGCGTCGGCAGGGGAGACGATCAGCTGGCTGAGCCCCAGGCCCGCACCCAGGCTGACCACCGCGGTGAGCGCCATGATCCAGATGGTCCTCGTGGACCCGCTCATCTTCGGTGCCTTCATCGCCCTGCCCCTCGTCGCTGCGCGCCGTGCGCGTCGTGTCGCGTGCTCGTCGTCCGTGTGGTGCCGGTGGCTCGTGTCGTGCCGGTGTGGTCCTCACCGGCGGGCGGGGCGCCCTCACACCCCGCCCGGCCGGTGGCCGCGCTCCGGTGCCCCTCGCCCGGGGGCCCGCAGCGGTCTCAGCGAGACGCGACGACGGCGTCCCGCCAGGCCTCGAGCTCCTGCTTGTGGGCGTCGTAGAACGCCTGCTGGTGCTCGACGTTGATCTCGGCCTGCGTCCGCAGCATGTCGACGTCCTCGCGGCAGGTGTAGTCCGCCAGAGCGGTCTTCATCTCCTCCTCGGTGATGGCGCCGAGCTGCTCCTGGACCTGCTCCTCGACCGCCGCCCAGTCCTCCTCGGTGGTGTTCTCGTCGAACGACGCGCCCGCGTACACCTCGTCGTAGACCGCGTTGACCTTGTCGTAGATCGAGGTCTCCGCGTCCGTCGGCGCCGCGAAGCCGGGGTAGCCGGCGTCAGCCATGCAGGAGGCCCACTCCGCGTTCAGCTCGACCAGCTTCGGGTCGTTCTCGATCTCCATCCACATGGCTTCCATCTCGTCCTGCAGCGCCTCGAACTCCTCGCCGCCGACGCCGTTCTCGACGTCCACCTCGTGCTGCGCACGCCCCTGGCATCCGCCGGTCTCCCAGGTCCACTCGACCGGCTCGTCGCCCGTGCTCTCGACCGGCGGGCCCCAGAGCGCCTCGTTGTACGCCTGCACCTCGGTCTCGGACATGGCGCTGACGAGCTCGTCGTTGGGGTTGACCCACTCCTCTGCCCCGGGAGCCTCGGTGCCGTCGCCGTACGGGTTCGTGGTCGCGCCGTAGCCGTACTTCTCGGCGAACTCGAGGGTGCCCCACTCGACGTCGAGCTCCTCGCCCGGGTCGAAGCCGCCGCCCTGCGTCCAGTCGACGGGGATGTACTCGAAGCCCTGCTCCGCCATGCAGGCGGCGGTGCGCTCCTCGACATCCATCATCTGCTGGTTCATGGCCTCCTCGTTGTCGCCGCGGTACATCTCCTCGTACAGCTCGTCGATCGGGCCCTTCGGCAGGTCGGACGAGGAGGAGGCCCCACCGTCGTCGTCGTTGCCGCCGCCGCCACCACCACCGCCGCACGCGGCCAGGACGAGGAGGAGGGCGGCGCCCGCGGAGGCGGTCGCCGTGCGGTGCAGGGTGCTGGTCATGGGACGCCTCTCGAGGTGCGGTCGTGGTCGTGCGGTGCGAACGTATCCAGGCGCGTGCCTCGCGCAGATCGTCCTGCGGGATGACCTTGTGCGGCACCGACTCGGACGTCCGGATGAGCAGGCGGGTGCGGGCCGGCCCGCGGGTAGCACGCCGACGGGCGGGGCGCGCCGTCGCGCCCCGCCCGTCGGCCCTGCGGTCAGTCCCGCCCGGCGGGACCGCTCGCGGTCGCGAGCAGGAAGGCCGGGGCGGTGAGCCCCTCGGCCGCGAAGGCCTGCGCGACGGCGCGCGAGACGCGGTCGACGTCGCGCGTGCGTACGAGAGCGACCGCGGAGCCGCCGAAGCCGCCGCCGACCATGCGGCCGCCCAGCGCACCGGCGGCGGTGGCGGCCTCGACGGCGACGTCGAGCTCGCGGCAGCTCACCTCGTAGTCGTCGCGCAGCGACGCGTGGGCCGCGCTCAGGACGGGGCCGACCGCGTCGACGTCGCCCGCGTCGAGGAGCCGCTCCACCTCGCGGACGCGCTCGATCTCGGTCACGACGTGCCGCACCCGCCGGCGCACGACGTCGACGTCGTCCTCGCCGGTCGACGGGTCGAGCGAGCCGAGCGCCGCGAGCGCGGCGTCCAGGTCCGTGACCTCCCGGAGCGTGGCGACACCGAGGTGGGCGGCCGCGCGCTCGCACGCCGCGCGGCGCCGCGCGTACTGGCCGTCGGCGAGCTGGTGCTCGGCGCGCGTGTCGACCACGAGCAGGGTCAGCCCGTGGCGCTCCAGGTCGAGCGGGATGTGGCGCGTCGACCCGTCGCGGCAGTCCAGCAGGAGGGCGTGACCGGCACGGCAGCGCAGCGAGGCGGCCTGGTCCATGCCGCCCGTCGGCGCGCCCGCGATGTCGTTCTCGGCCCGGATGCACGCCTCGGCCAGGGCGGCGCGGCCGGCGTCGTCGCCGCCCAGCCCGAGCCCGTGGAGGTCGTCGAGCCCGACGGCCACCGCGCACTCGAGCGCGGCGGACGAGGACATCCCGGCGCCGTACGGCACGCACGAGTCGACGACGGCGTCGAAGCCGTCGACCGCGTGGCCCGCCTCGCGCAGCGCCCACGCGACGCCGACGACGTAGGCGGCCCAGCCGGGTACCGTGCCCGGCGCGACGTCGGCCAGGTCCATCGTGACGAGCCCGCCGTCGGCCTCCTGGGCCGACGCGAGGCGCACCGTGCCCGGCGCGAGGCCGGCGTCGGCCCGGCGCCGGCGCAGCGCGACGTAGGTGCGGTGCGGCAGGGCGATCGGCAGGCAGAGCCCGCCGTTGTAGTCGGTGTGCTCGCCGATGACGTTGACCCGCCCGGGTGCGGACCACACGCCGTCGGGCGCGGCGTCGAACCGCACCGTGAACGCGTCCGTCGCGCGCACGGCGGCCTGCGCCCGGTCCCACGCGACCAGCGGCTCGACGGCGCTCACGCCGCGACCTCCTGCAGGCGCGCGGCGATCCGCTCGGGCGTCGTGTCGCTGATCCAGGCGCCGACGCCCGACTCCACGCCGGCCAGGTACTTGAGCTTGCCGGGCGCGCGGAGCACCGAGAAGACCTGCAGGTGCAGGCGTCCCAGCTCGCGGCCCTCGCCGACGACGGCCTGGTGCCAGCCCGCGATGTAGGGCAGCGGGATGGCCCGGCCCGGCTCGCCGTCGGGCGCGTCCGGCTCGACGAAGAACCGGTCGAGCCGGCGCAGCAGCTCGAGGTAGGTGACCGCGAGGTCGTCGCGCTCGGCGCCCGTGAGGCCGGGCAGGTCGAGCACGTCGCGCTTCGGTGCGAGATGCACCTCGACGGGCCAGCGCGCGGCCGCCGGCACGTACGCGACCCAGTGCTCGGACTCCAGCACGACCCGCGTGCCCGCCCGCCGCTCCGCCGCGACGACGTCGTGCAGCAGGTGGCCGCCGGTGCGCTCGCGGTACGCGGCGGCCTGGCGCAGCATCGCCTGCGTGCGCGGCGCGACGAAGGGGAACGCGTAGATCTGCCCGTGCGGGTGGGGGAGCGTCACGCCGATCTCCTGGCCGCGGTTCTCGAAGCAGAAGACCTGCTCGATGCCGGGCAGGGCGCCGAGCTCGGCGGTGCGGTCGGCCCACGCCTCGACGATGGTGCGCACCCGCCGCGGTGTCAGGTCGGCGAAGGAGCTCGTGTGGTCGGCGCTGAAGCAGACCACCTCGCAGCGTCCGGCGGCCGGGGCCGCGGGCCACAACGGCTCGCCGTCGACGTCCCAGCCGTCCGCGCGCGTCAGGCCCGGCAGCTGCATCAGCGCGGGGAAGCGGTTCTCGAACACGACCACGTCGTAGTCCGTGTCCGGCACCTCGCCGTCCGAGTAGCCGGAGCCGTCGTCGGCGGTCCGTGCCGGGCACAGCGGGCAGGCGTCGGCGGCCGGCAGGAAGGTGCGGTTCATGCGGTGCGAGGCCATCGGGACCCACTCGCCCGTCAGCGGGTCGAGGCGCATCTCGGGGCCCTGAGGGCTCCCGCCCGGCTGGGCGGGGGCGAAGCGCTCGCCCAGCGGGCGGGGGTCGTCCAGGCGCCTCGTGGCGCCGCCCGAGACGTACGGCTCGGAGTCGTCGAAGTAGAGGAACGGGCGACCGTCGGCGAGCGTCGTCGCCGTCCTGCGGACGTGCGCGCGGTGGTCGTCGGTCGGGGTGCTGCCGGTCATGACTCTCCTGGTGGGCGCGCCGGGGCCGCGGACGGGCCGGTGCTCCGGTCGGGCGGCTGGGTGGCGCGGGGGGCGTCGTCGTCGTGGCCCGAGAGCTCGCGGCCGCCGGGTCCGCCGTCGTCGTACGTGGGGGCCAGGACGAGGCGGTCCACGCGCTCGCGCAGATCCGCGGCGGCCTCGTCGGGCAGGGCGTCGTCGCACACGAGCACCGCCACCTCGGACAGGTCGGCGATCCGGCTCAGGCCGACGGCGCCCCACTTGGAGGTGTCGGCGAGCACGACGGTGCGGGCCGCGGCCCGCACGAGCGCGCGGTCCGTGTCGGCCTCGAGGAGGTTCGGCGTGGTCAGCCCGGCGTCGAGGTCGACGCCGTGGACGCCGAGGAAGGCGACGTCGACGCGGAGCGTCTCGAGCGTGCGCAGAGCGATGGGTCCCACGAGCGCGTCCGACGGCGTCCGGGTGCCGCCGGTGAGGACGACCGTGAGCTCGCGGTCGTCGGGGCGGTGCAGCGCGTCGGCCGCGGGCAGCGAGTTGGTCACCACGGTCAGGGGCCGCAGCGCCGGGCTCGCGGCGATGAGCTCGGCGAGCGCGTGCGTCGTCGTGCCGGCCGAGAGCGCGACGGCGCTCCCCGGCTCGATCTCGGCCAGGGCCGCCCGTGCGATCGCGCGCTTCTGCGAGGCGGCGAGCTCACGCTTCGCGCCGAAGGCGGGCTCGTGGGCGGCCTGGCGTGCGTCGACGGCGCCGCCGTGGACCCGGTGCACGAGCCCGCGGCGCGCGAGCTCGGCGATGTCCCGGCGGATCGTCATGTCCGACACGTCGAGGCTCGCGACGAGGTCCGCCACCCGCACCGCCCCGGCGGTGCGGACGCGGGCGAGGATCAGGTCTTGCCGCTGCTGCGCAAGCATGTGAACAGTATCGGCCACGACCAAACAGAACACAACACGCCAGGCCCGAGCCGCACGCCGAGCCGCTGAGCCCGCCGCCTCCCACCCCTGCCCGCCGCGCCCCGCCCCGCCCCGCCCCGGCCCGCAGCCTCCCACCCCGGCCCCGCCCTGCGCGGATGTTCGGACGCGCACATCCGCGCGGATGGAGGTGAACGGAACGCCTCCAAGCGCACGGATGCGCGGGTCCGAACATGTGCGCGTCGGGGTGCGCGCGACGGCGTGGGCGGCGGCGCTGGCGGCGGTCGCCGTCGGGAGGGCCGGTCGGCGGTGGTCAGGGGGCGGCGGGTCGGCGGGTGGTCAGGAGGCGGCGGGTCGGCGGCGGTCGGCGGCGGTCCGGGTGGTCAACGGGTGACGGGGGAGAGGCCGAGCGATCGGCCCGCGAGCCCGCGCGAGCGGTGGGCGAGGGCGGAGGCGATGTCGCGCAGCACGCGGGCGCCGGGCGAGTCCGGGGAGGTCAGGACGACCGGGGTCCCGGCGTCGCCCGCCGCGCGGAGCTCGAGGTCCAGCGGGACCTGGCCGAGCAGGCGCACCGGCGCACCGGTCGCGCGCGTGAGGTTGTCCGCGACGGACTGCCCGCCGCCGGCGCCGAAGACCTCGACGCGCGTGCCGTCCGGCTGCTCGAGCCAGGACATGTTCTCGACGACGCCGACCAGCTGCTGGCGCGTCTGGAGCGCGATCGAGCCGGCGCGCTCAGCCACCTCGGCGGCGGCGGGCTGCGGCGTCGTGACGACGACGAGCTCGCTGGTCGGCAGCAGCTGCGCGACGGAGATCGCGATGTCACCGGTCCCCGGGGGGAGGTCCAGCAGGAGCACGTCCAGGTCGCCCCAGAAGACGTCGGCGAGGAACTGCTGCAGCGCGCGGTGGAGCATCGGCCCGCGCCACACCACGGGCTGGCCCGCCGGCACGAACATGCCGATCGAGATCACCTTCACGCCGTGCGCGACCGGCGGCAGGATCATGTCGTCGACCTTGGTCGGTGCCTGCGTGACGCCGAGCATCGCCGGGATCGAGAACCCGTAGACGTCCGCGTCGACGACGCCGACCTTGAGGCCCTGCTGCGCCATGGCGACCGCGAGGTTCGCGGTGACCGAGGACTTGCCCACGCCGCCCTTGCCGGACGCGATCGCGTAGACCCGCGTGAGGCTGTCCGGCTGGGCGAACGGGATGACCGGCTCGGCCGCGCCGCCGCGGAGCATGGAGCGCAGCTCGGCCCGCTGCTCCGCGCTCATCACGCCCAGATCCACCGTCACGGACGAGACCCCCTCGAGCGCCTGGACGGTGGCGGTCACGTCACGCGTGATGGTGTCGCGCATCGGGCACCCGGCGGTCGTGAGGTCCACGCCGACGACGACGGCGGCCGCGCCGTCCGCGGCGGGCGACAGCTCCACCGAGCGCACCATCCCGAGCTCGGTGATCGGGCGTCGGATCTCGGGGTCGATGACGCCGGCCAGAGCTGCGGTGACGGACTCGACGGTGGGAGCAGGCATGCCGTCCATCGTAGGTCGGAGCGCGTGCGCCCCGGGACGTCGCGGGCGGGCCGCCCGCGGCTCAGCGGCCGTCGGCCGGGACGTCCTCGGCGGGGTGCTCGCGGGCCTCGCGCTGCTCCTGCATCTCCTCGAGCAGGTTGCGCAGCTCGGAGCGGACGAAGTCGCGCGTCGCGACCTCGCCGAGCGCGATGCGCAGCGCCGCCATCTCGCGTGCCAGGTACTCGGTGTCGGCCAGCGAGCGCTCGGACCGCTGCCGGTCGTGCTCCAGCGCCACCCGGTCGCGGTCGTCCTGGCGGTTCTGCGCCAGCAGGATGAGCGGCGCCGCGTAGGAGGCCTGCACCGAGAAGAAGAGGTTGAGCAGGATGAACGGGTACGGGTCCCACTGCAGGCCCCACAGGGCCAAGACGTTCGTCGCGACCCACAGGATCACGAACACGGTCATGTAGACGAGGAAGCGTCCCGTCCCCATGAACCGGGCGAACCTCTCCGCGAGGCGCCCGACGGTGTCGGGGTCCATGGTCGGCCGCAGCGAGCGGCGCGGGATCTTCGGGGTGTCGAGCCGCTCAGCCACGCCCCGCCTCCCGCTGCTCGGTCATCGCCCGGTCGGTCTCCTCGGCATCGTTCTCGCGCCAGTCCTGCGGCAACAGGTGGTCCAGCACGTCGTCGACGCTGACGGCGCCGAGCAGCCGGCGCTCGTCGTCCACGACCGGCAGCGCGAGCAGGTTGTACGTCGCGAGCAGGCGCGTGAGCTGGCTCAGCGGCGCGTCCACGCCCACCCGCTCGATCTCCGCGTCGAGCAGGCCCCCGATGGGGTCGTGCGGCGCCTCGCGCAGGAGCCGCTGCAGGTGCACGACGCCGAGGAAGCGCCCCGTCGGCGTCTCGAGCGGCGGGCGGACGACGAAGACCATGGACGCCAGCGCGGGCGTGAGGTCCCGCCGGCGCACGTGGGCGAGCGCCGCGGCGATCGTCGTCTCGGGGCCGAGGACGACGGGCTCGGTGGTCATGAGACCGCCCGCGGTGTCGTCCTCGTAGGCGAGCAGGCGCCGCACGTCGCGGGCCTCCTCGGGCTCCATGAGCTCGAGGAGCTCCGTGGCCTGCTCCACGGGCAGCTCGCTGAGCAGGTCGGCCGCGTCGTCCGGCTGCATGACGTCCAGGACGTCGGCGGCCCGGCCGAGGCTCAGGGCCGACAGGATCGCGACCTGGTCGTCCTCCGGCAGCTCCTCGAGGACGTCCGCGAGCCGCTCGTCGTCGAGGGCCGCCGCGACCTCCATCCGGCGCACGGACCCGAGCGTGTGCATGACGTCGGCGAGGTCGGCGGGCTTGAGGTCCTCGTAGGAGGCCAGGAGCAGGTCGGCGCGCTGGGCGCCGCGCGGCGCGAGCGAGCGGACGTCGCCGACGTCGACCAGGAGGGTCTCGCCGCGCCGCCGGATGAGGGCGCCCTTGCCCGGGGGCTGGCGCCGGACGAACAGCTTGGTCAGGTGCCAGTCCCGCGAGCGCTGCTGCTCGATGGCGCAGTCCACCACGGTGGCCGAGCCGGAGCCGTCCGCCAGGTCCACGTGCCGGTCCAGCAGCTCGCCGATGACCAGGGTCTCGAACGGGCGCTGCTCGAAGCGCCGCAGGTTGAGCAGGCCGGTGATGATCACCTGACCGGAGTCGATGCTGGTGACGCGCGTGAGCGGCAGGAAGACGCGGCGGCGACCCGGCACCTCGACCACCAGGCCGACCGCGCGCGGCGCGCCCTTCGCGGCGAGCAGCACGACGACGTCGCGCACGCGCCCGACCTGGTCCCCGATCGGGTCGAAGACGCTGGTGCCGGCGAGGCGCGCGACGAAGACCCGGGTCACGGCGCTGCTCACGCCGTCAGACTAGTGGCCGGGGCCGCCGCGGGCCGGGGCGCGCCCCCTGGCCGTGCGACGCCTCCTGGGCGAGAATCGGCCCATGACGATGAACGGGACGTCCAGGGTGCCCGGTGTGCCGACGCTGCCCAAGGGGGAGCAGGTCGCGCGCTACCCGACCTACCTCGAGGCGCAGCGCGCCGTCGACCACCTCTCGGACAAGGAGTTCCCCGTCCAGAACGTCACGATCGTCGGGACGGACCTGCAGATGGTGGAGCGCGTGACGGGGCGCCTGACGTACCCGCGCGTCGCGCTCGCCGGCCTGGCGTCGGGCGCCTGGTTCGGCCTCTTCGTCGGCCTGCTGCTCTCGTTCTTCGCCAGCCCCGAGGGGGCCGTGCTCCCGCTGTTCCCGGCCATCGCGATCGGTGCCGCCTTCGGCATCCTCTTCTCGGTCATCTCCTACGCCCTCACGGGCGGCAAGCGCGACTTCACCTCGTCGAGCCAGATCGTCGCGTCGTCCTACTCGCTCCTGTGCGCGGGCGAGCAGGCGCACCGGGCGCGCGCCCTGCTCGGCGAGATCGGGGCGACCGTCGCCGGGGGCGTGCCGGGCGTGCCGCAGCAGGCGCCGGTCACCGCGCCGCCGCAGGCCCCGTACCCGCAGGCCGTCCCGCCGCAGACCCAGGTCCCGCCGCAGGCCGCGCCTCAGGACCCCTACCCGCCCCAGCAGCCGGCGCCGGGGCAGGCGCCCTACCCGCCCCAGCAGCCGCCCGCCGGCCCGCAGTCCTGATCCGGTCCTGATCCGGTCCTGATCCGGGCGGTCAGGCCTCGATCAGGCTCCGCATCCACGCCTCGACGTCGTCGGGACGCCGCGGCAGGGCCGCCGAGAGGTTCTCGTTGCCGTCGGCGGTGATGAGCACGTCGTCCTCGATGCGCACGCCGATGCCCCGCAGCTCCTCCGGCACGGCCAGGTCGTCCGCCTTGAAGTACAGGCCCGGCTCGATCGTGAACACCATGCCGGGCTCGAGGACCGCGTCGAGGTAGAGCTCGCGGCGTGCCTGGGCGCAGTCGTGCACGTCGAGGCCGAGGTGGTGGCTCGTGCCGTGCACCATCCAGCGGCGGTGGAACTGGCCCTCGGGCGCGAGCGACTCCTCGACAGTCCCCGGCAGCAGGCCCCACTCGCCGAGGCGTGCTGCGATCACCTCCATCGCGGCCGCGTGCACGTCGCGGAACCGGCTGCCCGGCCGCGCGACGGCGAAGGCGGCGTCGGCCGCGTCGAGGACCGCCTGGTAGACGCGGCGCTGGACGTCGGTGAAGGTGCCGTCGACCGGCAGCGTGCGCGTGATGTCGGCCGTGTAGAGCGAGTCGACCTCCACACCGGCGTCCACGAGGACCATCTCCCCCCGGCGGACGCGGCCGTCGTTGCGGATCCAGTGCAGCGTCGTCGCGTGGTCGCCCGCGGCGGCGATCGTCTCGTACCCGACCGTGTTCCCCGCCTCGCGCGCGTGGCCGTCGAACGTCGCCTCGATGACGCGCTCGCCCCGCGCGTGCCCCACGGCCCGACCCAGGTTCCGCACGACGCGCGCGAACCCCTCGATCGTCGCCGCGACCGCCGCGCGCATCTGCTCGACCTCGTACTCGTCCTTGAGCAGGCGCAGCTCGCTCAGGGCCTCCGCCAGCTCGGCGTCGAGGGCGTCGCGGTCGTCCGCCGCATGCTCGCGCACCCCGTCCACCAGCGCGGTCACGGCGTCGTCGGCGCCGGGCACCACGCGCACGCGCACGCCGTCCTCGCCGACGTCCTTGGCCAGAGCGGCGGCGAGCTCGTCGAGGTTCGCCGTCGTCAGGCCGGTGAGGACCGCGAGGTCGGACAGGGAGGGGCGGGCGCCGACCCAGAACTCGCCGTAGCGGGAGTCGGCGAAGAACTCCTGCGTGTCGCGCCCGGACGCCGGGCGGAAGTAGAGGACCGCCTCGTGGCCGGCGTCGACCGGGTGCAGCACGAGCACGGCGTCGGGCTCCTGGTCCGTGCCCAGCCCCGTGAGGTGCGCGAAGGCGGAGTGCGGCCGGAAGCGGTAGTCCGTGTCGTTGGAGCGCGTCTTCAGCGGGCCGGCGGGCACGACGAGGCGCTCGCCCGGGAAGAGCGCCGAGATCGCGGCGCGGCGTGCCGCGGCCCACGAGGCCGACGGCAGCGGTCCGGCGGGGCCTTCCGGGCGGTCCGCCCACCGGTCGGCGACGAACGCGAGGAACGCCTCCGACGTCGGGCGCTGCGACCGGTTGGAGCCGCGGTCGGCGAGGGGCTGCTCGGTCGTCCCGGGCTCCGCGGCAGGGTCGGGCGACGTCGCCGTCGGCGGCGCGGGAGCGAGCGCCCCGGCGGCCGCCGGGTCGGACGCGCTGTGCTGGTCGGTGCGGTGCTGGTCTGCCATGCACCCATGCTCGCACTGCCGGGACCCTCGGCGGCAGGTGCGGTCCCGCGCGCACCTATCCTTGTCCGGTGCGCATCGACCTCCACACCCACTCGGTGGCGTCGGACGGTACGGACGCACCGGGCGAGCTCGTCGCGGCGGCGGCCGCGGCCGGGCTCGACGTCGTCGCGCTGACGGACCACGACACGACCCGCGGGTGGGCCGAGGCCGAGGCCGCGGTGCCGCGCCACGGGGTCGCCCTGGTCCGCGGGGCGGAGGTCTCGTGCCTCGTCGACGGCCGGATGAGCGTCCACCTCCTGAGCTACCTGCACGACCCCACCCACCCCGGCCTCCTCGCGGAGGCGGAGCGCACGCGCGAGGCGCGGCTCCAGCGGGCCCGGGCGATGGTGGACCTGATCGCGGCGGACCTCGACCTCACCTGGGACGACGTCGAGGCCCAGACCGTGCCGGGCACGACCGTCGGCCGTCCCCACATCGCCGACGCGCTCGCCGCCAAGGGGCACGTGCCCGACCGCTCGGCCGCGTTCGCCACGGTGCTCGCCGTCGGCTCGCCCTACTACGTGCCGCACTACGCGCCCGACGCGGAGACGGCCGTGCGTCTCGTGCGCGCCGCGGGCGGCGTCCCCGTGCTGGCCCACCCCGGCGCCCACGTGCGCGGTCGCATCCTCAGCGACGACGCGATCGGTCGGCTCGTCGATGCCGGTCTGCTCGGGCTCGAGGTCGACCACCGGGACCACGACGAGTCCCAGCGGCGTCGGCTCGCCGGGATCGCGGCCGACGCCGGTCTGCTGGTCACGGGGTCGAGCGACTACCACGGGGCCGGGAAGCCGAACCTCCTCGGGGAGTTCACGACGTCGCCCGAGGTGCTCGAGGCGATCGAGGCCCGCGGTCTGCTGCCCGTGGTCCGCCCGTGAGCGCCGTCGTCGACGGGCAGCTGCTCGCCTCGGCGTTCATCACCCTCTTCGTCATCATGGACCCGCCCGGCACCGTGCCGATCTTCCTCGGGCTCACCGGGACGATGACCCGGCACCAGCGGAACCGGGCGGCCCGGCAGGCGATCCTCGTCGCGTTCGGCGTCATCGTCTCGTTCGCGCTGTTCGGCCAGCAGCTCCTCGCCTACATGCACATCTCGCTGCCCGCGCTGCAGGCGTCCGGCGGGCTGCTGCTGCTCCTCGTGGCCATGGAGCTCCTCACGGGCAAGTCCGAGGAGCCGCAGCCCTCCGGCAACCAGGGCGTCAACGTCGCGCTCGTGCCGCTCGGCACCCCCCTGCTCGCCGGCCCCGGCGCGATCGTCGCGACCATGGTCTTCGTCCAGGGGGCGCGCGAGCCGGCGGACTGGGTGGCGATCGGGCTCGCCGTCGTCGGCGTCCACGTGTGCCTGTGGCTCTCGATGCGCTTCGCGGGCGTCATCCAGCGAGTCCTCAAGGACAGCGGGGTCACGCTCGTGACCCGGATCGCCGGTCTGCTGCTCGCGGCGATCGCCGTGCAGCTCATGGCCGACGCGATCCGCGCGTTCGTCGAAGCGGGGTAAGGGCTCGGTCGGGGTTCGGGCGTGGTGCCTGGTTCGGGCGTCGTGCGTCGTTCGCGCGGCGCGGGCAGGTGACGCGGATCGGCCGCTGCCCGGCGGTGCCACCGGCGCGGGGTCGTGTCGGTGGTCGCCCGTAGTGTGCCGGTATGTCCAGGTCGCGGGTTGTCGGTGGTGCGGCCGGTGCGCCGCGCCCCGGTGGTGCCGGTGGTGGCCGCGAGGTGGATCCGCAGGTGGAGGCGTGGGTGTGGGCGGTGTGTCACGCGGTCGCGGCGGAGCTCGCCGAGGCGGCGCCGGGCGTGGGGTTGGCCGAGCGGTTGGCGGGGTTGGAGCCGGCCGACGTCGACGAGGCGGGCCTGGTGGAGGCGCTCGCCGCGTGGGAGCGGGTGGTCTCGTGGGCGGTCGCCGGGCAGGCTCGGGTGATCGCCGAGCTGGCCTCACGTGAGCGCGGTGCGCGCGGGGAGTTCCTGGCCGAGGAGGTCGCGGTGGCGTTGTCGGTGACGCGCCGCGTCGCGGAGGAGAAGGTCGCCTTGGCCGTGGGCCTGGGCCGGATCCCCGCGGCCGCGGACGCGCTGGCGGGTGGCCAGGTCGACGTGCGGCGGGCGACGGTGCTGTGCGAGGAGCTCGCGCACGTGCCCGACGAGGTGGCGCAGGACGTGGCCGCGGCGGTGCTGCCCGGTGCGGGCTCGTGCACCGCCCCGCAGCTGCGGGGCCGGCTGCGGCGCCTGGAGCTGTGCCGCGATCCCGACGGTGCGCACAAGCGCCATGTCCGGGCGCGCGAGCAGCGGCGAGTCGAGCTGCACCCGGCGCCGGATGCGATGGCGTGGTTGAGCGCGTACCTGCCCGCCGACGAGGCGGTGGCGATCCACACCGGCCTGACCGCCCTGGCGGGGGACGCGTCGCCGGGCGATGCGCGGACGCTGGACCAGCGCCGCGCCGACGCGCTGGTGGACGTGACCACGCGCTGGTTGGACGCCGGGGTCCACCCCGACGGGACGCCGTTGCCGGTGCGGCAGGGTCGCCGCCCCCACCTGGCGGTGACCGCCTCGGCGGCCACGCTGCTGGGGCTCAGCCACGAGCCGGGCGAGCTCGCCGGGTACGGGCCGATCCCACCGCAGATGGCCCGGCGGATCGCCGCCCGCTCGACGTGGGAGCCGTTGCTGACCGACGCGTGGAGCGGTGCGCCGCTGGCCCGTTCGACGCGCCGCTACACCCCGACCCAGGCGCAACGCGACGTGGTGGTGCTGCGGGATGTGACGTGCACCTTCCCTGGGTGCCGGATGCCCGCCGCGCGCTGCGATATCGACCATGTTGTGCCCTACCGCCCCGACGACGAGCAGCGGGGGACGGGTGAGGCGCCCGATCCGGGCGTTGGTCCGGACCCGCAGGCTCGCGAGGGTGAACGCGACCAGACCAGCGTGGCGAACCTGCAGGCCTTGTGCCGCCACCACCACCGGGCCAAGACCCACGCCGGGTGGACACCGCACCGCGAGGCCGACGGCACGACCCTGTGGCGCTCACCCACCGGCCGGATCTACCCCCGCGCGCCCGAGCACGCACCGCCACCGGTCCCACCGCGACCACCCAGCGATTACGACGAGCGCATCGACCTCTACCCACCCCCACCCTTCTGAGCAGCACCCTCTGAGCAGCGGGGTATCGGCTCGCGGCACGACCTGGCGGCGGCCCAGCGGTGCGCAGGGACGCCGGAGTGGTGCGCGGGGAGCCGCGAAGACGCCGGAGCGGTGCGAGGCGGGCCGGAGTCGTGGGCGGGGATGGGTCCGCGCGCTGGTTCAGGCCGGCGGGAGGCGTACCCCGGCGTGCCGGAGCTCCAGGGCGGCGAGCGCGCGGACGACGGTCTCGTCGCCGCGGCGCCAGTCGCCGGCGGGGTCGTCGCTCACCCGGCTCAGCGTCGTCAGGGGAGCGCGGGCGAGCGCACGCAGGGCGAACAGGTCGAGGTCGGTCCCGGCGGCGACGAGGCGACGCGCGCTCGCCGAGCGACGGGCGAAGCGGACGCGGAGCGCGACCCACGTGCCGGCCACGAGGAGCACCGGCCACAGCGCGACCGACCACCCGGCGAGGACCGCGGCCTGCGCGACGCCCTCCTGCAGGTCGACGCCCGCCTGCGTCAGCGTGCCGGCGGCGTCCCCGGCGGCGTCGAGCGGGGCGCGGAGCTCGTCACCGATCAGCGGCACCTCGGCGACGCCGTCGCCCGCCCCCCGCAGACCCTGCTCGAGCGACGTCCCGGCATCCGCCATGGTCCGGCCGGGCGCCGCCAGCGCCGCCACGAGGTCGTGGACGACCACGCCCGCCCAGATCCAGGCGGCCACCCAGGCGACCACCGCCGCGTCACCGATCAGCTGTCGCGTGCGTCGGGCCGGGTGCTCCGCGTAGAGGCTCATGCCCCGATCCTGCCGGGAACCGGCGCGGTCAGGTGACCGACGGCGCCGTGGAGCGCGCCGGCAGTACGGCCCGGGACGACGAGACCCCCGAGCCTCGCGGCCCGGGGGTCTGGTCGATCGGTGCTCAGCCCTCGCTGGGGCCGGCTGCGCTCGTCGTCGCCTCGGAGCCGGTCCCCGGGCGCCCGCCGCGCGTCCGACGGCGGTTGCGGGAGCGCTTGCGCGCTGCCTCGCCGCCCTCGCTCGGGGCACCGCCGCCGGCCTCGGTCACGTCGGCGGCTGCGCCGTCCGTGCGCGGGGCGTGCTCG